>JAICHT010000368.1 GCA_025924755.1 Chitinophagaceae bacterium
ATTCAACAACACGGCTACATCCGGCCGGAAATCTTTAATATCATCTAATTGAAAACTACTGATCTCTGCTACGTATAATGGCTTGGGCTCTTCGGCAATTTGCTTTGCAAACGAATAGCCGATATTTCCTACAAGCGCCGCGTCTATGCCAGCGGTTTTACAGATGTGATAAATCAATGCCGTGGTAGTAGATTTTCCATTGCTGCCGGTAATAGCAATAATTTTACTATTGCCTTTGTGCCGGTATGCAAATTCAATTTCACTAATTACCGGGATGCCTTTTTTCCTGATCTTTTTCACCAGTTCATTTTTCTCTGGTATACCCGGGCTCTTTACTACTTCATCTGCATTCCATATCTTATCTTCCGATACAGTTTTTTCGGCAAATCCAACTTTTGCCTGAATTAGCTCATTACGATAACCTTCTTTCAAAGAACCTTCGTCGTACAAAAAAACGTCGTAGCCTTTTTGTTTTGCAAGTAAAGCCGCGCCGATGCCGCTTTCTCCCCCGCCAAGTATAATCAATCTCCTCATAGCTTTGTTTGTATGGAAGGGGTTTGGTTTATCATATGCATTGCATTTGATTTAAAAACATACTGGACAAGCTGGCTTTCATAGTTCTGGTGGTTTTTCAACAATTACGTTATCTTATTTTTAAGGTTACTATTGACAATACGACGCACAGCAGCGTCACTATCCAAAACCGCGTTACGATCTTTGCTTCATGGTATCCTTTCTTTTGATAATGATGATGCAGCGGGCTCATTAAAAAGATTCGGCGGCCTTCTCCATATTTCTTTTTAGTGTATTTGAAATATCCAACTTGCAGCATCACACTAATGTTCTCTACTAAAAAAACACCGCAGAAAATAGGTATCAGCAATTCTTTATGTACAATAATGGCCAGCGCTGCAATGATGCCGCCTAATGCAAGGCTACCGGTATCGCCCATGAAAACCTGCGCGGGGTATGAGTTGTACCATAAAAATCCCACGCAGGCTCCTATCAAAGCGCCAATAAAGATGGACAGCTCTGCCAGGTTGGGTATATACATAATATTCAGGTAATCGGCCAAAATCAAATTGCCGCTGGCATAGGCAAATATGCCAAGGCATACACCTATCAATGCCGAAGTTCCGGTTGCCAACCCATCCAATCCATCGGTAATATTAGAACCATTAGATACTGCGGTAATGATGAATATTACGATGATGATATATAACAGCCATGAATAACCGCGCAGTGATTCGGGCAATAATTTAGAGTAATTGAACTCGTGTGTTTTTACAAAAGGTATGGTCGTTACCGGCACTTTTGTTTCTACGAAATGCCGTTCTTTTCCGCTTACCATGCGTGTAATTACCGGCTCGTTTGGCGATGGCGTTCCTATAAACTCCCGCCAGGTTTTTACATTTCCGTTAAACCAAAGCGTAGCACCAATAGTAATTCCTAACCCCACCTGGCCAAAAACTTTGAACCACCCTGCCAGGCCATCTTTATCGCCTTTTTTATAAGTAGCGCCGCTTTCCTGTGCTATACGTTTGGCCCGCAACTTTAAATAATCGTCGATAAAGCCTATCAGCCCTAGCCAGATAGTGCTTACTATCATCAACCGTACATATACCTTATTTAAATTGGCCAGCAACAGCGTTGGAATTAATATAGCCAGGATGATAATGATACCACCCATAGTAGGCGTACCTTTTTTTGTATGCTCACCAGCTAATCCCAACTCGCGAACACTTTCGCCAATTTGCTTCTGGTTCAACATATTTATTAACCGGCGGCCATAAATGATAGTGATAAATAAAGAAAGTAATACGGCCAGCATCACCCGGAAGGTAATGAACTGAAACAGCGATACACCCGGAAACCGGATACCTGCAGTTCTAAACCATTCAAAGAGGTGATATAGCATTACTTTTAATTTAATTATTTATTTGTTCAACAATTCAAATAGTTCCTTCACTACTTCTTTGTCATCAAAATGATGTTTTACGCCTTTTACATCCTGGTATTTTTCATGGCCCTTACCTGCCACCAACACAATATCTTCCGGCCGCGCCATGCTGATGGCCGTTTTTATCGCTTGCTTCCTGTCGGCTATGGATATGTATTTTCTTTTGCAGGCCGTATTCAGCCCCGTTTCCATATCAGCCAAAATCTCCAGAGGGTCCTCGCTTCTTGGGTTATCGGATGTAAATATTACCTTATCGCTGTGCTCACAGGCCACCTCTCCCATTACCGGGCGCTTTGTTTTATCCCTGTCGCCACCACAACCTACTACGGTTATTACCTGCTCGTGTCCCTGTCTGAGTTTTTTAATGGTGCTTAATACGTTTATTAAAGCATCAGGTGTATGTGCATAGTCTACAATGCCAATAATATTTTCCCTGCTGGAAACGATATAGTCGAACCGGCCTTCTGCGCCGGTAGTATTGCTTAAACATTGCAACACATCCTGCTTGTTTTCGCCTAAGCAAATAGCAGCACCATATACAGCCAGTAAATTATACGCATTAAACTCGCCAATTAACCTGAAATGCACTTCCTGGTCGTTTACCAGCATAGATAAACCGGCGAGACTATTTTCTAATATCTTTCCTTTAAAGTCGGCTGCGTTCTTTAAACTGTAGGTGTATTTTTTTGCCACCGTATTTTGCAACATCACCATACCGCGTTTATCGTCCATATTGGTGATGGCAAATGATGCAGACGGCAATGCATCGAAAAAAGCTTTTTTAGCCTTTATGTATTCGTCAAACGTTTTATGATAATCCAAATGATCGTGCGTGATATTGCTAAAAAGAGCGCCGGCAAACTCCAGTCCTGCTATGCGGTGTTGATGAATAGCATGAGAACTTACTTCCATAAACACATGTGTGCAGTTACTTGTTACCATCTCGTGCAACAACCCATTCAAAGCCACGGCATCCGGTGTAGTATGTGTTGACGGAATTACTTTACCACGTATTTGATTTTCTACTGTA
>JAICHT010000369.1 GCA_025924755.1 Chitinophagaceae bacterium
AGATTGTTTTGAACACTTACATATTAGTGGCTTTGGTAGAAGAACTGAGTAAGTTTTTAGTGTTGCGCTATTACTGTTATACCAGAAAAAGTTTTGATGAGCCACTGGATGGTATTGTTTACAGCATCATGGTAAGTATGGGCTTTGCCACTTTCGAAAACATTGGATATGTGTATCGTTCTTCCAATGGGTTGCCGGTGGCGCTGGCCCGCATGGTGACCACTGTACCCGCGCATGCTACGTTTGCCATTATTATGGGCTATTTTATAGGCAAAGCAAAGTTTGATATTAGTAATAGGAAGAAGCTTTTATTAACGGGAGTTGCCCTGGCAGCTTTTATTCATGGCACTTACGATACGTTTTTATTTTTAAATGAAAGCGATTTTATACATCGTTATGTGTCTGGAGGTTTGCTAATATTGGGTGCGGTTGTTTCGCTGTATATTGCCATCCAATACAGTATTAGGTTAGTACGTTTGCACCGGCTCACCTCGAAACACTTATTTCAATCAGCACCCATGTTAGCCATCCGTCATGCGTCTTCTGCAGATATTAATTTAATCAGGGAACTATCGTTGCAGATATGGCCAAACACCTATGCTACGATTCTTACAAAAGAGCAGATTGACTATATGCTCAACATGATGTATAGTGAAGCATCGCTAAGCAAGCAATTTAATGAAGACCATCAATTTATTATTGTTTATAACGCAGGTGTTCCGGTTGGTTTTGCTTCTTACAGCGAAACCGAAAAGGGCATATACAAGCTGCATAAAATTTATATTCTCTCCATACACCAGGGTCGCGGTACCGGAAGGTTTTTAATAGAGCATGTTTTGAACGAAGTTGCCTCGAAAGGCGCTACAGCCATACAGTTAAACGTAAACCGGAACAATATGGCAAAAAGCTTTTATGAAAAGTTGGGTTTTGAAGTAATCCGTGAAGAAGACCTTGATATTGGTAATGGTTTTTTTATGAATGATTATGTGATGGAAAAGAAACTTACTATACCAGGTAATCTACTTTAAGTGTAATAGAAGCTGTCTTTTCTTTGGAAGTTGTATTGAAGGCGCCGCCATAACTGTAATCTTCATTTGAATTCTTTCCTGTTATCTGAAAAACGCCCATACTTGCCTTTTTTATTTTACCCAAAGAAGCGCCGGAATTTTTTGCTATGCTTATAGCACGCTGTTTAGCATCAGTAGCAGCATTGGCCAGCAAATCTATTTTAAGCTCATTTAAATGAGAGTAATAATAATTAGGAGATATGGAGTTTAATTCAATACCTTTTTCTAACAATCCAGTTATTTCTCTTGACACCTTTTCCACCAGGTCAATATTTTGCGAATCTATTTTAAACGTACCCGTTAAGTTGTACCCGCTAAATGTGGATCCAATTACTTTTCCATTTTCATCATAACGATCCTGGTTAGTCCGCTGCACATCTACAGAAGAAAAAACAATATTGGAATCTGCAATCCCTTTTTCATTCAGGTAGCGCTTTATTTCCGCTTCGTCTGATTTCAGCGCTGTATATGCCACTTTTATATCAAGCCCATGCCGGGTGAATGTTCCACTCCAAACAATCTCATTGCTCACAAAATCCTTTTCCGATAACCCGGTAACGGTAATGGTTTGTGCCGATTTAAAGCGATATTTATATGCAGTTGCCGCAATGAATACAGCAAGGATTATCGAAACTGAAATAATAAGCGTTCCTATGTACCTGTTCATTATAGCTGAAGTAATTTCAATAAGAAATAATGATGCATTACAAAGTAATCAAAGTGCCTATAATCTGCAAGTTGTAAAGTTTTCTTTAATAAACCAATTGATGCGTCTGCTTGATGGTACCCATTACAAAAACACTTTGCAGGTGACCCATATTCTCTACCTGGCTTAGTTTATTAATATGAAAATGGTAGTAATCATCCATATGCTCCGCCACTACTTTCAGCATAAAATCAAATTCGCCGGAAATGCTATAACATTCTATTACTTCATTCATTTCCTGGATTGCATTAATAAATTTTAACCCCGACTGTTTATTGTGTTGACGCAACGATACATAACATATCACCATTAGCCCTTTTTTTACTTTTGCGCCATCTACCAGGGTGGCATATTGCTTAATAATGCCGGACTGTTCCATGCGCTTGATGCGCTCATGTACCGGTGTCGTGCTCAGGTGCACTTTGTCCGAAATTTCCTTTACTGTGATCCGTGCATTTTCCTGAAGTAATTTTAAAATTTCAAGGTCTGTTTTATCAGGTGTAAGTAGTGTAATAGCAGATTCGTCTTTTTTAGTAGGTCTTTCCATACACAATAATACGTTTATCCTATGGAAAGGCCATTTCTTTATATTATATTCCAAATATCTGAACCATAAGAATGCTTTTATCCTACGTTCTTATCTTTGCACAACAAAATACAATCATGTCAACAAAAATTGAATCTACTATTGATTTCAGCCTTAAGAATAAGGTGAAAGATATGAGCCTTGCCGAGTGGGGCCGAAAAGAAATAAGATTAGCAGAAGCGGAGATGCCCGGTTTAATGGCGCTTCGTACTGAGTATGGTGCTACGCAGCCATTGAAAGGAGCCCGTGTTGCCGGTTGTTTGCATATGACCATTCAAACAGCCGTACTTATTGAAACGTTGATAGCGCTAGGCGCTGAAGTAAAGTGGAGTTCCTGCAATATATTTTCTACGCAAGATCATGCCGCTGCTGCTATTGCCGCTGCCGGCATTGGTGTATTTGCCTGGAAAGGCCAAACCGTAGAAGAAGGTGATTGGTGCATCGAGCAAACTCTTTTCTTTGGCAGTGCGGATCGTCCATTGAATATGATATTGGATGACGGCGGCGATCTTACCAATATGGTGTTGGATAAATATCCGGAGTTGGTACAGCATGTACATGGCATATCGGAAGAAACCACAACAGGTGTGCACCGTTTGTACGAAAGGATGGC
>JAICHT010000370.1 GCA_025924755.1 Chitinophagaceae bacterium
AAGATTTCGGCCCTATTTTAAATTGAAAATCTTCCAGTGTTTCTATTACATATCCTTTGCCGGTATACACTATAGGCTCCTGGTCGTGCAGGGAATCGTTCCACTTTTTATTGATGGTATATAGCAGGGTAGTTATTTGCGGAAACGTATCTTTTATAAAATTCAATACCGCTTTTCTTTTTATTTCTTCCGCTTCGCCAAACACCACATTTACCATTACCTCGCCGGTAGTGCATACCCGAACCTGAAGATTGCGAAGCAAGCCGGTATGCTGTTGAAAATTGTAAAACGAAAAACCGTTTTCCTGTGCATAGCTCCGTATGGCATTGCGCAGGCTATTGGTAGGTTCCGGTTGCAGCCAGCATTTTTGTATGTCTACCACTTTATCAAACCATCCTTTTGCATGAAAGCCTAAAGCGCCGTTCTCTGTTTCATCCACAGGAAGGGAATTTTGAAGTGTTTTGTTTTTTTGGAACTCGCCAGCCGGCACAAATTCTTTGGTGCTAAACGTATACTCCAGTTTATTGCGGTAAAATTTTGTCTGGTCGGCACCTATAATCGGTACGACATCGGGCAAATTGATTTTACCTATCCGCTTTAAATTATCATATACCTGTTTCTGCTTGTACTGCAATTGTTTCTCGTAGGGCAGCATTTGCCACTGGCAACCCCCGCACACACCAAAATGCTGGCAAAAAGGTGCAACCCGTTCATCAGAATACGCCTGGAAAGAAACCGGGTATCCTTCAGCCCAGTCTTTTTTATTTTTGGTAAGTCTTACATCTACTACATCGCCCGGTACTACGTTTTCAATAAAAATTACTTTACCATCTACTTTAGATAAGGATTTACCTTCCGCCGCATAATCTTCCACCTTTATTCCTTCCAATACGATACTTTTCTTTTTTCTCACGCTGTAAAAATACACGCTTTAGCTTTGGTTATATAAGGGGATGCGGGAGGCTTTGACAACTTTTTAACCATTATTGCATTTGTTTTTAGATAATTTTATCGCTTTATTGCAGAACTATGAAATTTAGCGCCACTATCCTTTTTACCATAGTATCCGTTTGCGTTTTTGCCCAGCAAGGCTATCAAATACACATTACACTGAAGCCGGTAAAAAATCAATATGTATACCTGGGATATTACTACGGCAAGCAATTGCCTATTATTGACTCGGTAAAGCTGAACGAAAAGAGCGAAGGCACTTTTAAGGGATCGCAAAAATTAGGTGGCGGCATTTACCTGATCGGCTATCCGGACAGGGCACGCAATTTTGAAATATTAATAGATAAGAACCAGCATTTTTCGGTGTCGGCTGATACCAATAATATCACGGGTTCACTTACATTTCAAAACTCGCCTGAGAATATTGCTTTTATGAATTACCAGAATTTTATGGTAACCAATGGCAAGCAACTGGATGCTTTGTATAAACAACGCACCGCTTCTCCAAAAGATTCGGCAAAACTGACGGAACAAATTAATGCGGAAAATGCTAAAATAAAAAAGTACCGCACCAATATTATTACCAGCGAGCCTACCAGCCTGCTATCCGTTTTACTGCAAGGGATGCGGGAGCCCGAAGTGCCGCCTGCTACTAGTTTAGCCGATAAAAAAGATTCCCTATACGCCTATCATTATTTTAAAAAACATTATTGGGATGGGATGAACTTTTATGACGACCGCATGGCCCGTACTCCTTTTTTTGATGGCAAGCTGGATAAGTATTTTAATCAACTGGTATATCCTTCGGCTGATTCGGTAAACAAAGAAATAGACTGGATGATGGGCTATTCCAGTATCAGCCCCGAAATGCAAAAGTTTCTGCTGCTGAAGTTTACCAACCGGTATCTTAATCAGAAATACATGTGGGAAGATGCGGTTTTTGTACACTTGTTTGAACAATACTATTCACAAAAAACTTATCCATGGCTTACCGAAGCCGGTAAAAAAATGATACAGGACCGGGCTTACAGCCTGATGTCAAACATTATGGGCAACCCTGCTGCCGAAGTGGAACTGCCGGATAGCAGTGGCCATAAAAAAAACCTATATGGTGTGGAAGCGCCGTATACCCTGCTGGTAATATGGGACCCTACCTGCAGCCACTGCAAGGAAACCCTGCCCAAGCTGGATAGCATGTACAGGGTAAAGTGGAAAGCAGAAGGTTTAAAAATTTACGGAATGGCTAAAGAAACCGACGGCACTAAAAAAGACTGGATCTCTTTTATGAACGAACACAAACTGGCCGATTGGGTAAATGTATATTACTCCAAAGAAGCAGACAAGGCCCGCACGGAGGCCGGCACACCCAGCTACGCCCAGTTGTTTGATGTGCAGAGCTTCCCTACTTTATATTTGTTGGATAAAGACAAGCGCATTATTGCAAAAAAAGTTAGTTACGACCAGGTAGACGAAATTTTGCAATACAAGATGAAAAACCAATAATCTTATTTAAATACTGCTTATGGGCCGCCCGTTACTAATTACTATATGCTGGTTTCTCAGTATTACTATCGCTAATGCACAAACGCTTTTTACTTATGGCAACGATTCAGTATCCGTTGCCACTTTTTTGCAGGCGTATAATAAAAACAATACGGCTGAAAACAAAAGCAGTAAAGCACTGCAGGATTATTTAAACTTATATATTGCCTCGCGGTTAAAAATAAAAGAAGCAAAAGCAAGAGGCTATGATACCTTACCGCAACTGGTGTCGGACCTGGACAATTTGCGTACGCAGGTAATGCCCAATTATTTAAATGATGCACCGAGTGTAAACAGGCTGGTAGCGGAGGCGTTTGCCCGGTCTCAAAAAGATATTCATATCGCCCACATCTTTGTTTCGTTTACAGATAAAAGCGGGAAAGAAGATTCTGCCGCGGCTTGGAAAGAAATTAATGAGGCATATCATAAATTAAAAAGCAAGGTAAGTTTTGCAGAGGTAGCCCGCCAGTATTCCGA
>JAICHT010000371.1 GCA_025924755.1 Chitinophagaceae bacterium
AAAATGCTCATACCTCATCACAATTCTTTGGCTTTGATACCTTTGAAGGGCTGCCTGAAAAATGGGGTCCTTTTGAAAAAGGTGCTATGGCGCATGGTCTGGAAACATTGAATATCACAGACAGCCGGGCCACTTTTTACAAAGGGCTTTTCCAGGATACGCTGATTCCATTTTTAGAACAATATCAAAGTAAAAATAAAAAGCTCATTCATTTAGATGCCGATTTGTTTAGCGCAACCATTTTTGCTTTATCACAGTTATACCGTTTTTTACAACCGGGAGACATTATCGTGTTTGACGAATTTGCCGTACCGCAGCATGAATTTCTTGCTTTCAAAATCTTTACCGAGTCTTTTTATGTGGATTATGAGGTGATTGGCGCCGCCAATAATTATTTATTTCTCGCCGTTAAAATTAAAACGCCGGCTACAAAGCAATAAGGTTCTTTTCTTTAAAATCCTGTATTGACGTTATAATATGAAAGACAAAAAAATAACTAAGCAACCTTCCAGCGATATACCCGATAATAATAAAGCACTGATACATATTGTTTTTCAGGAAGCTGATATTAACGTATTACAGCAGGCAATTGCTTTAGATGAAAGCCTGCAGGGCAAAGTGGAAATTATCAGGGACGATTATGCAGTAGGGCCTATTGCAACCATCTATGAAACCGAAGGCTACCAGCAGCGAAGGAATTGGTGGAACGAATTGCTGGCTAGCTCTCCTTATCATGCAGATGATGTAACCAATATGGTAGATGACCGCTTAGCCGTTCATAACCTGAAGAAAGAATTGGATGAAGAGGAGAATTTGGACATTTGGATATGGATGGGGCAAAATCAGCATGACGTGTGTGGCTACTATTGGCTGATAACACAGCTTAAAGAATACCAGGGAAGGATTAAGATTTTATATTTAAACAATTTGCCATTTATCAATGAACAAGGACAAATTTTTTATCCCACAACCTTGCAACAGATTTTACCCAAAGAATTTTTAAAAGCAAAAAAGCTTTCGCGTGCTGTAACCACAAGTGAATTTGAAGTAGACCCGGACGAATGGAACCGTTTATGCAGCGAAAACGCTATGATACGCATTTTGGAAGGAGGTAAAAAAATAGTAAGTAAGGATATTGATTTTTTCGACGATGATATTTTAAAAGCACTTACTGCTAATTGGCAAAAAGGCAGCAAAGCCATGCAGGGGATTTTAGCTAAAATGAAGATAAAAACTGGCGATGTGTTTTTATTGTGGAGGATGAAAACGTTGTCTGAAAAAGGTAAATTAGAAATAACTGGTGACCCGACGCAAGGATGGAAGGATTTTGAAGTTAAACTCAAAACAGAAGCTGCCGAATCTGTCGAATTAAATATGCAACCACAAACTTCCTGAGTAATGGGAAAGCAAGAAGCTAAGAAAATAAAATGATAATTAAACAATAGTATGAGCACTACGAAAAATAACAATTACGATGCGGTTACAAATGATAATGGTATCAATGGCCAGTATAAAACCTGGTTTTTAGATTATGCCTCTTATGTAATATTGGAGCGTGCCGTTCCCGCAATTGAAGATGGTTTGAAACCGGTGCAACGCCGCATTCTTCATGCTATGAAGGAAATGGATGACGGCCGTTTTAATAAGGTAGCCAATATCATTGGTCAATCCATGCAGTACCATCCACATGGTGATGCCTCTATAGGAGATGCGCTGGTGAATATGGGGCAAAAGGATTTGATGATAGAAACGCAGGGAAACTGGGGCGATGTACGTACCGGGGATGATGCTGCAGCCGCCCGGTATATTGAAGCCCGCCTAAGCAAATTTGCATTAGAAGTAGCTTTTAATGCTAAAACTACCGAATGGCAGTTGAGCTATGATGGCCGTAAAAACGAGCCCGTCACCTTACCTATGAAGTTTCCGTTGCTGTTAGCACAGGGTGCAGAAGGTATTGCTGTAGGGTTGGCTACTAAAATCTTACCTCATAATTTTTGCGAGTTGATCCAGGCTTCTATCAAGTATTTGCGCGGAAGAAAATTCGAGTTATATCCCGATTTTTTGACAGGCGCTATGATAGATGTGTCGGATTATAATGAAGGAAAGCGTGGCGGTAAAATAAAAGTACGGGCACATATTGAGGAGCTGGACAAAAAATCGCTACTTATTAAAAGCGTTCCATATGGCGTTACCACTACGCAGTTGATTGATTCGATAGTGAAGGCAAACGATCAGGGAAAAATAAAAATTAAAAAGGTAGTAGACAATACAGCGGCAGAAGTTGAGATCCAGGTAGATTTAGCCGCCGGTATCTCATCCGATATTACTATTGATGCCTTATATAAATTTACCGATTGTGAAAGTTCCATTTCTCCCAATGCCTGTGTCATAGTAGATAACAAGCCCAGGTTTATGGGTGTAAATGAATTATTAACGGTTTCGGTAGATCATACGAAACAACTTCTACAAAGGGAACTGGAAATCAAACTTCATGAACTGGAAGAAAAATGGCATTATACATCTCTTGAAAAAATATTTTTTGAAGAAAAGATATACAAGGAACTAGAGAAAAAACACGAAACCTGGGAAAAAGTAATTAGCGCAATTGATAAAGCTTTTGTGCCATTTACAAAAAATTTAAAAAGAGCCGTTACGCGTGAAGACATTTTAAAGCTTACTGAAAAACCGGTTCGTCGTATTTACCGTTTGGATATTGATGAATTGAACAACCAGATAAAAGGCCTGGAAGCAGAAATCCAACAAGTGAAACACAACCTTGCCAACCTGAACGATTTTGCCATATCCTACTTTGAAAATTTACTAAAGAAATTTGGCAAAGGAAGAGAACGCAAAACAGAGATTAAGGTGTTTGAAGTAATTGAAGCGAAGCATGTTGCCATTGCCAATACCCGCATTTATTTTAATAGAGAAGAAGGTTTTATTGGTACCAGTTTGA
>JAICHT010000372.1 GCA_025924755.1 Chitinophagaceae bacterium
CATCGCCAAAGTAAGTTATCAAAGCTCTCTTGGAAAACTTCAATAAACATTATTATAAAATAATTAAAATAGAAACATGCAAAAGAATATTTACTGGCTGCTGTTAATAGGGTTGATCGCTGCATCTTGTAGCAACACAAAAAAAGAGGAGTCAGGAAACCTGAATGATAAAAAAGCAAAGCTGGAAGCATTAAAAAGTCAGCAAAAAACATTGAACGGCCAGATTGCAACATTGGAAACAGAAGTAGGCGCAACCGACACCAGTGCCGCCAATACTGCCAATGCCAAATTAGTAGCGCTGTCCACGATACAGCCGGACAGTTTTAATCATTATATAGAGCTGGAAGGAAAAATAGATGCCCGCAATATATCGTATGTAGCGCCGCCAAACGGACAGGGTGGCATTGTTACGGCGTTGTATGTAAAACAGGGCGATAATGTAAGGAAAGGCCAGGTGTTGGCTCGTTTAGATGCGCAAATTATCCGGCAGCAAATTGAGCCGCTGAACGTGCAGTTGGCTGCTGCGGAAGATACCTATGGACGTACCAAAAATCTATGGGATCAGGGAATAGGCACCTATCAGCAGGTATTAACGGCACAAACCAATGTAGAAAATTTAAAAAAACAGGTTGCTATCTACCAAAAACAAATAGGTTTAATGACGGTAACCGCACCTGCTTCCGGCGTGGCCGACCAGGTAAATGTGCGGGTGGGAGAAATGTTTACAGGTACCAGCGCCGCCGGTCCGCAAATACGAATTGTAAATACCAACGACCTGAAAGTAACCGTACAGGTTCCGGAAAATTATATAGGTAAAGTAGGTAAAGGCAGCATGCTGGAAGTAGTATTGCCCGAAGAAAACAACCGCACCTTTACTACAAAAGTTACGGTAGCCGGTAAAGTGATAGACCCTAATACCCGTTCTTTTTATATTGAAGCAAATATCCCTCCCAGCGCCAAATTAAAAGCCAATCAATTAGCCAAAATACGCATCAAAGATTACGGTAATAGCAAAGCCATCACCATACCGGTTAATACATTGCAAAATGACGATAAAGGAAAATTTGTGCTGGTGGCCACAGATGATAAAGGCAAACTGGTAGCGCAAAAGCGACCAATAACTGTAGGCGAGCTATATGGCGATCAACTGGAGGTAAAGAGTGGCTTGCAACCCGGCGACCAGCTGATTACAGAAGGGTTTCAGGGGCTTTACGAAGGCCAGGCGGTTACTACCACAAAATAGAATCATACAAGCCATGAGTATTGAGTTCCGGGCTATGAGAATAGTATATGATGATCACACTCGTAATCCGAAATTCAAAACTCGCAACTCAAAAGAAAATATATGAGTATCAAAGATGAATTTTCAGGCACGCTTAAACAATTTAAGCCTACTACCTGGAGCATAAAAAATAAAACGTCCATCTACCTGCTGATGATCTTCATCACGCTGGCAGGCGTCTTTCAATTTCTTACATTGCCCAAGGAGCAGTTTCCGGATATTGTCATTCCTACCATATATGTGCAAACCATTTATGTAGGCAACTCGCCACGGGATATTGAAAACCTGGTAACACAGCCCATTGAAAAACAAATAAAAGGCATTACAGGTGCTAAGATTAATAAAGTAACCAGTACTTCTGTTCAGGATTATTCGGCCATAATGGTGGAGTTTAATACTGATGTGCAAACCGATGTAGCCCTGCAAAAAGTAAAAGATGCGGTAGATAAATCCAAGCAGGATTTACCGACTGATTTAACACAGCAGCCTACTGCCCTGGAAGTGAGCTTTTCCGATCAGCCGATTATGTATGTCAATATCAGCGGCGATTACGATTTGATGCGGTTAAAGAAAATGGCGGATGATACTAAAGACCGGCTTGAAGAGTTATCGCAGATTAACAGGGTGGATATAGTAGGAGCGCCGGAAAGAGAGTTTCAGATTAATGTAGACAATTACCGGATGCAGGCATCCGATGTTACGTTTGATGATATTGCTAATGCAGTGGCCCGCGAAAATATGGACATATCAGGCGGGTTGCTGAGTGTAGGTAATATGAAACGCACCCTGCAATTAAAGGGACAGTTGAAAACAGCCGGGGATATTCAAAAAATAATAGTCCGCAACTCGCATGGCGCTCCTATTTACCTGAAAGATATTGCCGATATAAAGGATACAGTTAAAGAAACAGAAAGCTATGCCCGTTTAAATGGCAAGAAGGTAATTACACTCAATATTGTAAAACGTTCGGGTGAAAACCTGATTGAAACTTCCGACGCGGTAAAGAGTATTGTAGATGATATGAAGGCGAATTATTACCCGAAAGATTTAAATGTGGTAATCACCGGAGATCAAAGCAAACCCACCCGTACCTCGTTTAATGATCTGGTAAACTCTATCGTGATCGGTTTCATATTGGTACTAATCATCCTTATGTTTTTTATGGGTGTTACCAATGCCTTTTTTGTGGCGTTGTCCGTACCGCTTAGCATGTTCGTGGCCTTTGTATTATTGCCTGCAGCCAATATCATTGTGGGTGGCAGCATTACCTTAAATTTTATTGTACTGTTTGCCCTGCTCTTCGGGTTGGGCATTATTGTAGATGACGCGATTGTAGTTATTGAAAATACCCACCGCATTTTTGTAGAAGCCCGTGGACGAATTACGGCACAGCGTGCCGCCATGATAGCCGCCGGCGAAGTATTCGTGCCGGTATTGGCTGGTACTTTAACTACGCTGGCGCCTTTCTTTCCCCTGCTTTTCTGGCCGGGTATCATTGTCAAGTTTATGATCTACTTACCGGTGATGCTGATATTTACCTTATCGGCCTCTTTGCTGGTGGCGTTTATAATGAACCCGGTTTTTGCGGTGGACTTTATGAACCATCCGGAAGTAGAAGGCAGGGAACCCAAATCAGCAATATTCAGAAAGCCGGCTTTATGGATAG
>JAICHT010000373.1 GCA_025924755.1 Chitinophagaceae bacterium
ATTCTGACGATATTGACATAGTACGAACTAAAAGCGCTGGTATAAAAGCGTTAAAAAGCTTTTTGTATTTTGCTGAACACGGGAGGCTTGGTATACCTCAGGAAACAGGTCGCGAGGCTGACAGCCCTTTTGAAGAAAACGTAGCCGGGCATTTAACCCGTCTTGGGTATATCGTAAGGAAACAAGTTGGTTCCGAAGGTTTTTATTTGGATATGGCAATTGTAGATGCAGAAAATCCGGGCAGGTATATTATCGGTATTGAATGTGATGGAGCCGCCTACCATTCGGCCCGGTCTGCAAGGGATAGGGACCGGCTGCGTCAGCAAATACTGGAAAGCAACGGCTGGACGATACACCGCATATGGAGTACCGATTGGTTTAGAAATCCGGAGCGGGAATTAAAAAGACTGGTGGCCGCCATAGAAAGGGCGAAGGAACGTAGTATGTTGGAAAACGCTATGCAAGAAGCACTGAGTACGCATCCGGCAATAGTAAGAGAAAATGTGGAAGAGGTTTCGTCGCAAGCCATTCCTTATCAATATGCACAACTTCCAAAAGAAGTATCAGCACATGAAATGCATTTACATCCTGTTGGAAAACTTTCGAGATGGCTGGAAGATATTGTAAATATAGAGAGCCCGGTGCATTTTGAAGAAGTAGCCCGTAGAATAGTAGATGCTGCGGGTGTTTCGCGGGTAGGGCCCCGTATACGCGATCATTTAAAGCTGGCTGCAAAATTTGCCGAAGGCAGCGGCCGCATCAAAATAAAAAATGAATTTTTATGGAGCCCGCAAATGCAACTTCCGGTATTGCGAAACCGCTCTGATTTTGCAGCAGCTTCCCGGAAAATAAAATATATAGCTCCGGAAGAAATAAGCCTCGCCATTGAAAAGGTAGTAGCCAATTCTGTAGCCATCAGTCCCGAAGCTGCAGTACCTTTTGTAGCACGATTATTTGGGTTTACAAGGGTTACAGAAGAAATGAAAAAAGAGATTTTGGACGTTATAAAAATGCAGGTTGCTGCACAAAAAATTCATCAGGACGGCGAATTACTAAAAGCATGATGGTAATGATGAAGGTCTTTGTATATTTAGTCAATTAATTGATATGAAATTTTTCAACATTTTTTTTATTGTCATCTTTATCATCTTTGCTGCATTACAGTACAACGATCCTGATCCTTACGTGTGGATGCCTATTTATTTATATGCTGCTTTGCTTTGCTATTTTGCCATCAAAGGCAGGTATAATCCCGTTCTTTATATGATTGGTTTTGTAGTTTATCTTGCCTATGCCGCTTATTTATTTTTTGATAAAACCGGTGTATTAAACTGGGTAAATAATCATCATAGCGAAAGCATTGTACAAACCATGAAAGCTACTAAACCATGGATAGAAGAAACCCGTGAATTTGGAGGATTGATGATTGTAACCCTGGTGCTGCTGATTAATAGAATATGGCTTCGAAAGAGAACGCATGTGCGCAGCGTGTACAGTGTTGAATAATGCCTATAAGGCGATAGAATTAAAACCAAATTTTCATCTTAATAAACTACAACAATTATGAAAAGAAAACTTAGAATGGGAATGATAGGAGGGGGTAAAGATGCTTTTATTGGCGCTATTCATCGTATTGCCGCTAATATGGATGGCCAGGTAGAACTCGTATGCGGCGCATTAAGCATTAACAAAGATATTGCAGTAGACAGTGGCCGTTCATTGTTCTTGCCGGAAAATCGTATATACACCAATTACGAGGAAATGCTGGAGAAAGAAAGTGCTTTACCTGCAGATGAACGTATGGACTTTGTAACCATAGTTACACCCAACTTTGCACACTTTGCACCAGCTATGATGGCCCTTGATAAAGGCTTTCATATTGTAGTAGAAAAACCCATTACAGTATCGCTTGAAGAAGCAAAAAAACTGAAACAAAAGCTGGATGAAACAGGGCTGTTGCTATGCTTAACACATACCTATACCGGATACCCAATGGTAAAGCAGGCAAGGGAATTAATTAAAGATGGAGCGTTGGGGAAAATAAGAAAAGTATATGTGGAATACCGCCAGGGCTGGCTTAGCCGCTTAAGCGAAAGAGAAGGAAACCAGGGAGCAGCCTGGAGAACCGATCCTAAAAAATCGGGAAAAAGTGGTGTGATGGGTGATATAGGAACCCATGCTTTCAACTTAGCAGAATATGTATCGGGTTTGCAGGTAACGAAGTTATGTGCCGATCTTAATATTGTGGTGGAAGGTCGCAACTTAGACGATGATGGAAGTGTATTCTTAAAGTTTGATAAAGGAGCTTCCGGGGTTTTAATTGCAACACAGGTTGCAGCCGGTGAAGAAAATAATCTTTCATTAAAAATATATGGCGAAAATGGTGGTTTGGAATGGCATCAGCAAGAGCCAAATACCTTGCTATTAAAATGGCTGGACAAGCCCACAGAAACCTTGCGGGCCGGTTCTGCTTATTTGCAGGATATTAGTAAAAATAATTGCCGTACACCGGGAGGGCACCCCGAAGGTTACCTGGAAGCGTTTGCCAATATTTACAAGAATTTTGCACAAACGCTTTCAGCCAGGTTGGAGAAACAGGACGTCAATAAAAATGTTGTTGAATTCCCTTCTATAGAAGAAGGCATACGCGGCATGGCTTTTATTGAGAATGTAGTAAACAATTATGAAGGTTCTCAAAAATGGACTTCTTTTAATATTTAATTTAATCATTTAAACACTAAAGATGAAAAAGGTCAAGTATATGGTATATGGCATGGGTATTTGCCTGGTGCTGGCGGCCTGTGGCGGTAATAACAACAATGGCACCAGCGCTACGAATGCCTCCGGCGGCACTGCGGTAGATACCGCCAGCACAGCAGCCCCTGTCGCTCCTACAACGCTGGGCAATGGC
>JAICHT010000374.1 GCA_025924755.1 Chitinophagaceae bacterium
GCGGCTTTTGAGGCAGATCGCTAAGATCGGTTTTTAAAAGCGTGTCAATAACTTTTCCATCATTCATACTGCCTAGCAATTCATTGCTTACCATTAGTAAACTCTGTTCGGCAAAAAGGTTATCGCTCCGGTACATCATATGCGCCAGAAGCGAATCGGTTGGTTGCGAATGAATAACCGCCGTATTTTTAAAATTGCGTTTTACGTTATTTTCAATTACCGCTTTGTGCAAAGTATCGGCTAAAAGCGCATAGATGATTTTACTATTTTGAGTATAAAAAGGTACGCTGATACTATCTTTTAATACATCTCTTTTAATATAAAATGTATTGGATGATAAGGGACGCCATACCGGCAAAGATCCAGTTTGCTCCGGTATGCTATCGGTGGTAATAGATGTTGTAAAATAGGGAATATCCGGCCTTAATTCCGGCAAAGCTGCAATGCGTACTATATTGCCATATATAGGCATTGCACTGCGCTCCGCCATATAAGCATCCATATAATCGTCCCACGCCCAGCCATTGCCCCAGCGCGCCTCCTGCCAGTTCGATAGGTTCAGCACGATGGTTTTATCTATATTCCACAAAAAGTTATAAGCCCGTTGGTTGCTAAAATCTGGGTGCAAAAAAGTAGGGTCGCCGGTGGGTTGAACAAACACACTATCCTCAGTAGTTTGATAATGCAGCGCCGGTAAATTTTTGCCTAAATATTTCATAGCGGCATAGCAGGTGGCCAGCTTGGTATTACTTGCCGGAACAAAATACTTATCGCCCTGGTAATTATACCAATATTGATGCGTAGCCGGGTTAAAAAAGCTGATGCCAATATGCGCGGAAGTCAACGCTTTATTTTTCAACAAATCTTTTTTTGCCACGCGGCTTATATACCGGTCAGGGCTGCAAGCTATGTTTAGGATACAAAAGCAGGCAACTGCTATTACGGCTTTCTTCATAGGTTAATTATAAACAAATGTATCAAATACCCTTTCTGGGATCATATAATTTTAAAGCATACTCTTTTGTAAGAGCATAGCATGTAAATTAGCAAATTGAAAACTAATATGAATATGTATAATTTTATTAAAGTAGCAGTATTGGGGGCATCAGCAGTGGCGATGATGTCGTTTACGCCGCCTGGCAAACAAAAAGGTAAGAAGCCAAAATACATTGACCGGTCTAATATGGATTTATCGGTGAAGCCGGGCGACAATTTTTATTTATATGCTAATGGCAACTGGATAAAGAACAACCCGGTGCCGGCATCCAAAACAAGGTGGGGCAGTTTTAATGTGCTGGCGGAAGAAAGCTCTAAAAGAATGCAGGCATTGCTGGTAGATGCTGCTAATCATTCATCCGATCCGCAAATGCAAAGAATAGGCGATTTATACACCAGCGGTATGGATACAATGGCTATTGAAAAACTGGGTTACACACCTATAAAGGCCGATCTGCAGCGCATTGATGCTATTAAAGATGTTGACGGATTTTTAGCCGAATCGGCTTACGAACGTAAGCAAGGATTAAGCAACGGGCTATTCGGGTTTTCCATAGGCCAGGACCGCAAAGATGTAAACCACTATATTGCCGAATTATACCAGGGTGGCACCAGCTTGCCCGATAGAGATTATTATTTAAAAGATAATGCCCGTATCACTGCCGTCCGCAATGCATACCGCCAGCATTTAAGTAATATGTTTGGATTGATAGGTGAGGACGCCGCTACTGCAAAAGCGCATGCCGACGCAGTATTGCGTATTGAAACTGCACTGGCTAAAGTACAAATGAGTCGTGTGGAAATGCGTGACCCATATAAAACCTACAACAAATTTTCTGTAAAAGATTTTAATGATAATGGATCGGCTATTAACTGGCCTGCTATGTTCACCAACCTGCAGGTAAATAACGTAGATAGCGTGCTGGTAAACAATCCCACTTTCTTTAAAACACTGGATGCCTTATTAACTGCAGTGCCGGTAGATGATTGGAAGACGTATTTGAAATGGCATTTACTAAATAGTGCTTCTGCCTTTTTAAGCAGCGATTTTGTAAAGGAAAATTTTGCGTTTACAAAAGTATTAACCGGGCAAAAAGAACAAACACCGCGCTGGCAGTTTGTGAGCGGAATGATTGATAATGAACTGGGCGATCTGTTGGGACAATTATATGTGGCGAAATATTTTAAGCCGGAGGCCAAACAACGCATGCTGGACCTGGTAAATAACCTGCAGCAAACCTTTGCCAACCGCATTAAAAATGTAGACTGGATGAGCGACGCCACTAAAGCAAAAGCACTTGATAAACTAAATGCGTTTACTAAAAAAATTGCTTATCCCGACAAGTGGAAAGACTACAGTACGGTTACTATAACCAAAAATGATTTCTTAGGCAATATCAGGCAGACGAATCAATGGAGTTATAATTATATGATAAGCCATTATGGTAAGCCGGTAGACCGCACCGAATGGGGCATGACGCCGCCAACCATTAATGCATATTACAATCCAACCAATAATGAAATTGCTTTTCCGGCTGGTATTCTTCAGTCGCCTTTCTTTGATTTTGGCGCCGATGATGCAGTGAACTATGGTGGCATCGGGGCGGTTATAGGTCACGAAATGACGCACGGTTTCGACGACCAGGGAAGGCAATTTGCTGCCAATGGAAATTTGCAGGATTGGTGGGCTAAAGAAGATGCGGATAAGTTTAAATCAAGGGCCGATGAGGTAGTGGCGCAATACAATGGCTTTACGGTTCAGGATTCTATTCATATCAACGGCAAATTAACGGAGGGTGAAAACCTGGCAGACCTCGGTGGTTTAAACATCGCTTACGAAGCTTTTACACATACCAAACAATTTAAAGAAGGAAAAACAATTGATGGTTTCACGCCAAC
>JAICHT010000375.1 GCA_025924755.1 Chitinophagaceae bacterium
AAATTTTGAGCACCTCCGATGAAGCACTATTAAACAAAATGGCAACCTATATGGAAGGGTTGAAAAACGAGGTACAAGAGAAAGTAGCGCATCTTAAAACCAGTGGCTTCCCCAATTCGTTTGATTTAAAGTAAAGTGTTGTATATGGTTGTAAGGGAACTGAATTAATTCTGCCCGCTCATTGTCACTCCTGTATCCATTAATAGCTGCCGTCCAGCGTTGGCAGAAACTATAGAGATTCCGAAATTAGATCAATAGTAAACAAGATTTATGGAATTAACCTTGCGGGTTTTATTAGGAATCGTATCACTGATATGTTTATTAGGAGGTACAAACCTATTATTATAAGGTACAAGTTCTTTTTTACCGGAAACAGCTCTCCCATCACGTACATTGGATAATCTTTTCAGGTTTTTGAGTGGCATTTATTTTGGCCTCGGATTTCTAATGGCCTGGGTGGTTTTTAATTTTCATAAGATAAATGATCTGATTTACTTTATAGGCCTCGTTGTTGTCTTTTCCGGCTTAGGTAGATTATACTCAAGAATAAAAGTTGGCACGGCAGGGAAATATTTTGATTATATTATGGTATCCGAAATTATTTTAGGAGTAAGCATTATGCTGCTGCAATATTTCAGATAATATACTGCCGAACTTTACATTTTACCTGTTGTTTAAAGACTACTTATGGAAAAGGTAGGGTCGTACTTGATCAAATCAGAACTGTGGCCAGCAAATAATAATGAAAACAGTAGATGTGCTTAAAACCGGCTTCTGAAAAATAAACCAATAAAGAATCTAAAACTCCTTTTAATTTTCCATCTCATTCAACACCACGAACTCTTGTTCTAACGACAGGGAGTTTTCATATAAGGCGTCAATAAAACCACTGCCCCATTTTGCATAAAAAGAACTAAAGTTTTCAACCCGTTCCTGCAAGCCATTATTAGGAAAAAGATGGTTCTTTAATTTGTTAACCTGGTTTTCTTCGGCTTCGTGTTTTTTACGTTCAGCACGGTTCATTTTCTTTTCCAGGTTTTGCAATTGCTTTAGCGCTTTTACCTGGAGTGCGGTTACATGCTGCGCCAGTGTTACATCTATATTAGAAGCGGTTTCGTTTATCTGTTCATATAAGGCTTTTACCTTGCTTAGTTCTCCATCCAGCCGGGGCGTCTTTCCTTCCCTCTCAATTATAAGGTCCAACAATTGCAATGGCGGCTGAAAAATCTGCTCAGTGGTTAGCTGCAATTTATCTACAAGCTGCTGCCATTTTTTTTCGATAATTAAAAAAGAATTACGCAACAGCAATACCGGGAATACTACATTATAATGATGAAACAAGGCCTTTAGTTGCAGCCAGTATCCCAACTCTCCGCCACCGCCGATAAACGCTAGATTTGGAAGAATAGTCTCCTGGAATAGTCCACGCAATATTACGTTTGGGCTAAACCGTTCCGGGTGCTGCTGTAGCTCTTGCCGCAGGCTTTCTTCTGTAAAATGGATATCGGTATTATTCACCAGGAAGCGATCCCCCGTTTTAATGATACGTTCCCTGATATTGTCTTTAAAATAAAACAGGTTTATATCTCTTGGATGCGCCTGAACATAATAGTGCTGCTCCAGTTTTTTTGATGTTTCCGCTACTATTGCCGAAGGAGTCTGGCGGAACAGGTCGTCTTCAAAAACGGGAATCATGGTGCGCTTAAAATCGGCGGAATCAGGTATCAATACAATCAATCCGTAACTGCCAAATAACGCATTTACCAGTTCAAATGTAGCGGTTTGTATATTCTTTCCTTCCGTATAACACTTCCTTAAAAGTTCAATAAGCGCTGCGCCATGCGGTTCAATCATTAACTGACCTTTCATTTCATTTATCAACTGCACCAGCGTTTTATCCACCAACATTCTTCCTACGGCGCCGGTTTGCGCCTTTTTCCATTCCAACTTGTAACCGTTTACATACGTATGATTTAGTTCAGCAAAATCGGCATCTTCTGAACCCATATAGTAAACAGGTACAAAATTATACTCCGGCAATTGGTCTTTTAAAGCAGCACTCAATTTTATAGCATGCAGGATTTTATAAATAAAGTAGACCGGGCCTGTAAATAAATTGGGTTGATGTGCCGTGCAGACCGTGAACGTATCTTCTGACAGTAAGGATTGGATATTACTTTTTACAGCTTCAGTTGCCTCAATTGATTGATATTGCCTTTCCAGTTCGGATACTAAAAGCTTACGGTTTACATTTTGTGTTTTCTTTTGTTCGATAGCTTCTATTATTCCATCAATTGTAGGTTCAAAAGAATAAAATGGCTTTAAGGCATCTGCTCCGCTGGTGTATGCCAACGGAATTTTTGTAAATGCGTTCGTCTGTTGATATGAAATCTTCTGCGCTGAAAAAAGCATGGCGTAAAAGTAACAAGTTGTTTAATATCCTATCCAATTGATTGGTGGGTCAATGCATTATTAACAGTTCGCCACAAACCTAAAGGATTATCATTTTTCAGCTCCGCAGGCAATAAATCATCCGGCCAGTTTTGATAGCAGAAAGGCCGGGCAAATCGTTTGATGCCATCGGCGCCAACTGCAGTAAAACGACTGTCGGTAGTAGCGGGATACGGGCCGCCGTGCTGCATAGCCAGAGCCACCTCCACCCCTGTGGGTACGCCATTAAAAACAAAGCGTCCGCAAATTTGTTGAAGGGTATTTACCAAGCGAGTATTCTCTTTTGCTTCATCGTGGGTTGCCAGCAAAGTAGTTGTTAACTGGCCTTCCATAGTATGGGCCACCGCCAGCATTTCGTCCATACTTTTACATCTTACCAGTAATGAATAAGGTCCGAAGATTTCTTTATGAAGGGTAGGATTGGATATAAA
>JAICHT010000376.1 GCA_025924755.1 Chitinophagaceae bacterium
CGTCGATCTATCCAATATAGAAGCTGCAACACTGCCGCAAGTGCTTAAAACCAGGCTCGCAAATGGTTACAATCAAAAGTTAAGCGGCGATATACAATATATACCAAAACCGCAGTGGGTAGAAGGTGGCGCTACCGGTACCAGTCATGGTTTGTGGAATCCATATGATGCGCATATTCCGTTGCTATGGTTTGGGTGGAATATTAAGCCGGGCAAAACCAATCGGGAGGTATATATGACCGATATTGCACCCACTATTGCTGCGCTATTGCATATTCAAATGCCCAACGCTGCTGTAGGAAAAGTAATTGAAGAAGTAGAGAAGTGATATTGAACAATTGATTTATAAGGAACAATAAGTCTCATCGGCTGGTTATCACTTGTCCATATAAACTCTTTTCTCCGGCAGGTATTTCCAGTACCGTACCGGCATTTGCTTTATCTGCAGCTTCATGTTTTTTCTCGATGCAATATTGACACTTTTAAAATACTGCTGCCACAACTGCTGGTAAATGGATTCATGTTCATCATATACATTGTTAATATCCTTTCCCGAATTTGACTCCATATCAAAAAACATTTCCACGGTGGTTACTTCATGTAAATCGTAATATATTCCATACCAGCGCTTGCCATCATATATCATCCACCGTTGATCAGCATACCTGGATTTAAAATGATTAATAATAACAGGCAGCACATTAAAGTCGGGTTCTATTATAGCATAATACAATTGATCTTTTGTTTGCTGGAAGCGAACAAAAGCTTCCATGCGGTGCTTTTCTTTCCATACTTTTTTAGCCATTTGTGTTACAGTTATTACTGCCGGGTGGCTGTAATCTTTTTCAATACTGGTTTCTGTACTAAATACATATTGAATATATAGCAGCAGCATATTTTCTATTGCCGGCTGCGCCGATAAAAAAGTATAATACAACTGTTGCTGCGCTTCGGCCGAAAGCTTTTTCTGTAATCCTTTCCACAGCCGCTGGCTATGCGGATTTATAAAAGTAGCCGTATGAATTTTTTGAAAAACATTTCCGTTATATAAGGATTGCGGGCAAATATCCACTTCTGTGAATTTATAATAATACACATCGAAGACTGCGCAAAGAAAACCTTCCCAACTGCCATCATACAATACCGTTTGCATATTAAAACAGGTTTAGCTGCGAGGAAAAGTTGGTGGCATATTTACTATAAGATTGTGCCAGTATAAAGTTTTTAATTTGCTCTGGCGTATAATCTTTTTCTGAATGTTTTTGATACTTGCAATTGATAAAGTACTTTGCCCTGTTGGTAGCAATATTAAATTTTTTAAGGTGTTCCCAGGTTAGCGTAGCAAACTTGCGGGCCTGCAATATTTTTTCTGCAGATTGAATGCCTATGCCAGGAACCCGTTTTAAAACATCCAGGTCTGCTTTATTAATGTCTACCGGAAACTGGTCTAAATGCCGCAACGCCCAGGCCAGTTTCGGATCTACTTCCATATCCAGGTGCGGGGCTTCGGGTGATATTATTTCATTTACCGAAAAGCCATAAAAACGCATCAGCCAGTCGGCCTGGTACAGGCGGTTCTCGCGTATCGCAGGCACCGGCGTGCCAACTGCCGGCAAACGATTATCGTTGCTAACAGGCACATAACCCGAATAGTAAACCCGTTTTAAATTCATTCCTTTATAAAAAGCATCCGACAATTTTAATATCTGCCAATCGTTTTCCGGCGTGGCGCCAATAACCATTTGCGTAGTTTGCCCGGCTGGTGCAAAAAGCGGCGCTTTTTTTAAAACTTTTGCTTCGTCTTTGTTTGCCAATATTTCATTTTTAAGAAAAAGCATCGGGTTTATTACGTCTTCTCTTTTTTTATCGGGCGCTAGCAATTGCAAACTTTGCTCCGTAGGCATTTCAATATTAACGCTTAACCGGTCGGCATATAAACCAGCTTCTTTTAATAAGGCATCACTGGCGCCAGGAATGGCTTTTAAATGAATGTATCCGTTAAACCGGTGTTCGGTGCGCAATTTTTTTGCAATGCGTACCATGCGTTCCATAGTATAGTCCGGATTTTTAAATATGCCGGAGCTTAAAAACAAACCTTCAATATAGTTGCGGCGGTAAAAATTAATGGTGAGATCTACCACTTCCTCCACTGTAAAAGCAGCCCGCTTTACATCATTGCTTTTACGGCTCACACAATAGGCGCAATCAAAAATGCAATGGTTGGTTAGTAAAATTTTTAAGAGCGAAACACAACGGCCGTCCTCAGTATAAGCATGGCAAATACCCATGCCTTCTACATTGCCCAACCCCTTGTTTTCATTTTTCCTAGAGCTTCCGCCGGAACTGCACGACACATCATATTTAGCAGCGTTTGCCAATATCGAAAGCTTTTCTAAAATCCGTTCTTGCATAGCCGGTATTAAGGAGTGAATTTACTAAAATTTATAGCAAACTGACCTGCCTGTGTACTAAAATTTTGCAAATAAGATATTGAGAATCAGTCTATTTTGTATATTGATTCGAGATATTATTGAACCAATTGTTGAACAAAAGTGGCATTGTGCAATGCAGCGGCAGAAGCGGTATTGTTGAAATAAAGAAAAGCCTTTTTTATATCGTTGTTTTCCTGGATAGTATCAGTAATATGGGTTAGAAAATCGGTGCTGTACTCCGAATAAAATAATTTAGGCGTTCCATGAAAACGGTAGTAGCATAAGGGTGTGGTGCAGATCACCTTATCATCAAGGTTTGGAAAACTGACACTGCAAAAAGTAATATGGTGCTGGCGTAATATTTCAAAAACCTCCGGTTGCCACCAACTTGCATTTCTAAATTCTATTACATTGGTTAAACCTGCATCCA
>JAICHT010000377.1 GCA_025924755.1 Chitinophagaceae bacterium
CCTGCTGCCGGGCCGCCTGTGTTATTTATTAAAATATGAACAATCTGTTTTGATACTATCGATTCGATTGCTTTTTGCACTTCTTCAGTTTTTGAGAAATCGGCTACCGCAAAAGAATGTTGCTGCCCATTTAAAGTATTTAACTTGCCGACAGCCGCTTGTAAAGAGGCTTCATTTCGTGCCAGCAATATGCAGGTGGCTCCAAGCAAAGCCAATTCTTCCGCAATAGCAAAGCCAATGCCCTGGCTGCTTCCACATACTACTGCATTCTTTCCTTTTAATGATATATCCAACTTTTATAAATTTATTTATGAAATAATGAAGCGAAACGCTGTTCCATTTCCAAAGCGACGCTTTTCGACTGGGTATCGCCTTCCTGCAAATTCTTTATAATATTTATATAACTTTCTTCATCGCGATTTTGACTCAGTTTAAAAACATTTTCAAGTCCGGTTACTTCAATTTCAAAAGCTACAATGGCCTTCATTAATTTATCTACATATTCTTTTGGAAGTTGATGAAAGGAGGCCGGCGATTGATTATTATTTTCAAACAGTGTGGTTGTTTTTTCCAATATGTCCACAAGTGATGCATCATCCAGGAACTTTATAGTTCCTTTTGCCTGCACACTTATATAGTTCCAGGTAGATGCCGTTTTCGGATTCGAGTACCAACTGCCACTTACATAGGTATGTGCGCCGGTAAACACACATAATGCATTGGGATTTTGCAGAAAGGATTTGTGGTGATCAGTGGACTTCATGATATGTCCATACAGGAATAATTTCTCTTCCTTTTCTTCCATCAAAACAGGCACTTGCGTAGCCACAGGTAATAAATCATCGCAACCAATTAGCATAACAAACGGATGTTGTTTCATAAAATCAATAACCGTTTTCCGTTCTGTTTCTTTAAAGTATGGGATATGGTACATAATTAATTGTTCCTTCTTATAAGCGTTCTTCCACCACTTCTGCAATTTGTTCGCCTTTCATATGAGCATTGCGCATAGAAGCGCTGCGTACGGCGCTACCAGCAAATTCAATAAAAGCTTTTTTGGTAACCGAGTCATCCGTCATCATCACAGGCACCCCAATATCGCCACCTTCCCTGATACTTTGCACTAATGGAATTTGCCCTAAAAATGGAATTTCATATTCCTCCGCCAGGCGACGCCCACCTTCCTTTCCAAAAATATAATATTTATTTTCCGGCAGTTCGGCAGGAGTAAAATAACTCATATTTTCTACCAGGCCTATAATAGGCACATTCAGTTGCGCCTGCCCAAACATGGCAATGCCTTTTTTGGCGTCAGCCAGAGCCACATCCTGTGGTGTCGTAACCACCACCACTCCGGTAACCGGTACTGTTTGCATCAGCGTCAAATGAATATCGCCGGTACCAGGCGGCATATCCACCACCAGGTAGTCCAGTTCATCCCAATGCACATCGGTTACAAACTGCTTGATAGCGCTGCTTGCCATCGGCCCACGCCATACTACTGCATTTTTTTCGTCTACCAGCAAGCCAATACTCATTAGTTTGATACCGTATCGTTCCAGCGGAACAATCATTCCTTTCCCATCCACTTCTACCATCATCGGCCTTTCACCCCTTACACCAAACATTATGGGCACGCTTGGGCCATATATATCGGCATCCATCAATCCTACAGCGGCACCGCCCTGTGCCAAGGCCAGCGCTAAATTGGCCGCCACCGTACTTTTACCCACTCCACCTTTGCCGCTTACTACAGCTATAATATTTTTTACTTTAGGTAATATGGATTTTTTGTCGGCACGTAATGTAGTGGTGCTGGAGATAAAGCTTACCTGTACCACCCCTTGCTTGTTAACCTGGTGAATGGCATCGATGCACGACTTTTTTATCATGTCCTTCAGCGGACATGCAGGGGTGGTGAGCACTACCGTAAAGGATATGGCGTCTCCATTTATACTAATATCCCGAACCATGTTCAGTGTTACAATATCCTGTCCCAAATCCGGCTCCTGTACATTGCTTAAAGCTTTTAAAACTTCGTCTTGTGTCATTTGATCTGCAATTGTTAATGAATCCGCAAAGTTAGCTGAAACAACAACGCATCGTTTCCACATTGAAATTGCATGGTTATTTTTGAAAGCATTAAGAAGGCAGGCAACTGATTACAGATTTGGTAATTTAGCTGGCTGTTGAATTAGCTGGATGAATGAAACGGATTTTACCCATTATACTTTTTATCAGCTGCTTTTGTATTAAGGCCAGCGCACAATTTGAAACCGTGAAAGATTCGGTAGTACAATTGTATGGCGTAGTGATGACGGCAGACAGTTTAGTAGGCATACCCGCTGTAAGCATCACCATAAAAGGACAAAACCGGGGCACCTTAACCAATAACCAGGGCGTATTTTCCATAGTAGTTTTGAAAGGCGATGTTGTAGAATTTACCCACGTAAGTTATAAACCCAAAGAAGTAACCATTCCCAGGACATTATCGGGCAACCAGTTTAGTGTGGTACAGTTGATGGTGCAGGATACCGTGTACCTGCCCGCAACTATTATTAAACCCCGGCCTACACCACAGCAGTTTGAACGCGACTTTGTAAAAACAAAAGTTCCGGATGACGATATTGAAATAGCCAGGCAAAATAATAGTGCCGCCAAGCGGCGGGTATTGATGCAAACGGTGCCTGGTGATGCAGGGGAAGCAGTGGATCTGCAATTTAGAAAAGCAGCCACCCGAGCTACCTATGCCGGACAATTACCGCCCCAAAATATTTTTAACCCTGCTGCCTGGGCCGAGTTTATAAAGGCATGGAAACGTGGCGACTTTAA
>JAICHT010000378.1 GCA_025924755.1 Chitinophagaceae bacterium
CAGGTCACCACATGGTCTGATGAATTATATAATATCTATGAACTTCCTAAAGGCGAACCAGCATCTTTTGAACAATTTATAAATTTAATTCACCCCGAGGATAAAGAATCTGTATTAAAGCATTATGAAGAAGCGATTGCTAAAAAATTACCTTATGACAAACGGCACCGCATTGTTTTACAAAATGGAAAAATAAAAACCCTTTACCGAAAAGGTCAGTTTAAATTTGATGCCAATGGCAATGTAATAGAAACGTTTGGTACCACGCAGGATATTACCGAACAGATGTCTTTTGAAAAGCAATTGAGTGAACATCAAAACTTTATACAAAAAATTGCCGACGCCACTCCTTCTATTATTTCAGCTTACAACATTCATAGCGGTCAATATGTATTTGTAAACCAGGGCATCACCAAGTTATTGGGTTATACTACGCAGCAGGTGCTGGATGGCGGCATCGAATTTTTAGCAGGCCTGGTACACCCTGATGATATTGAACAATTAATTAAGGAAAACAATAATGCACTCGAAGAATATAACAAGCCCGAAAATCAAAATGCAAAAGACGTAATCATTGAATTTAAATACCGGATCAAGCATAAGAATGGCGACTGGCGCTGGTTACATACCTATGGAACCATTTTCGACCGCAACAGCAAAGGACAAATTGAGCACGTATTAAATATTTCGCTGGATATGACCGAAGCCCTTGCCACAGAAAAGAAATTAGAAGAGCAGGAGTTTTTCATCAAGCAAATTGCAGATGCCTCTCCTACTATTTTGTACTTGTTTGATGTGCCGCAAAACAGCTTTGCCTATATTAACCGGGAAATATTTTTTGTATTGGGCTACAGCCCTGAAGAAATGATAGCTATGGGTGATACTGCTGTAGAAAGCCTGTACCATCCGGAGGATATAGCCCTGCTGCCCGAACGCAAAGGAATTGATAAACACTTCCAGGTTCCGGATTCTATGATTCAATATGAGTGCCGGATGAAGAATAAAAGCGGCGAATGGTGCTGGCTTTTGGTGCGTGAAGTAGCCTTTAAAGTAGAAGAAGGACAGGTGGTGCAGGTATTGGGTACTGCGCTGGATATTAACCGCCGCAAGGAAATGGAAAGAAGTTTGTTGAACAATTCTTTTCAGTTAGAGCAATCCAATGCCAGCCTGGAAGAATTCGCTTACGTAGCCAGCCACGATTTAAAAGAACCGCTTCGCAAAATTTCTACATTCGGCGACCGGCTTCTTTCTACCCAAATGGAAAATTTATCGGATGATGGAAAGATGTACCTTAAAAAAATTGTAGATGCGTCGCAACGGATGCAAACAATGATTACAGACCTGCTTTCCATATCAATGATATCGGGTAATAAATCTTTTGAGCCTTATAGTTTGCAAACCATATTAGAAGACGTGCTGCAAACCCTCGAATTTAAAATTGAACAAAAAAATGCAGTTATTCATGTTGATAAACTGCCGGTATTACATATTGTTCCTTCACAATTCAGGCAATTATTTCAAAATTTATTAAGTAATTCACTGAAATTTGCACACGAAGGTGTGCAGCCGGTATCTAAAATAAGTTATCAATATATAAAGGCCGATGAAATTAAAGATTTTAAGTTGAGTAATGCGGATTTTTACCATAAAATTGAATTCATGGACAATGGTATAGGATTCGAAAACGAACATGCCGGAAGGATATTTGCCATCTTCCAGCGGCTGCATGGCCGCAGTGAGTATGAAGGAACCGGCATCGGGCTGGCTATTTGTAAAAAAATTGTAGAACATCATGGCGGCGCTATTTACGCAAACGGAGTACCGGGCAAAGGCGCTACCTTTACTATAATTCTTCCTGCATGAGAACAAAGCAAAGTGTTTTAATTGTTGATGACGACGCAGACGACCGCGAAATAATACGTGACGCTTTTATGGCCAATAATGAAGAGCCGGAATATGTATTTATTGAAAACGGTGAAAGGCTGATTGAGTATTTAACCGAACAGGTAAACGGCAGCCTGCCCGCTTTGATATTGCTGGATTTAAATATGCCCGGCAAAGATGGTCGTGAGGCCTTAAAAGAAATAAAGGCACATGAAAAGCTGCATCATATACCTACGGTTGTTTTAACTACTTCTTCTTCTTACAGGGATAAGCAAGCGGTATACGATTTAGGGGCCAACTGTTTTATTACCAAACCCGACACTTTTAATAAGCTGGTAGACCTAACTGAATCGATTGCAAAACTTTGGCTGACAGAAGTATAGCTGGCACTATTATTTACGGCAATATACCATGCACAAAATAGCGTGGTATATCGGCTGCTCCGGCTTCTATTACAAAGAATGGAAAAACATTTTTTATCCGAAAGGAGTACCACAAAAAGACTGGTTTCCTTTTTATTGCCGGCATTTTAATACGCTTGAAATTAATAATACTTTTTACCGTTTTCCGGAAGCAAAGAATTTAGAAAGCTGGTATAATCGTTCGCCGGAAAATTTTATTTTTTCTGTAAAAGTGCCCCGCATTATTACGCACCTTCAAAAATTTAAGGATACAGAAACCTTACTAAAGGATTTTTATAATATAGTTCAAAATGGACTCCAGGAAAAACTCGGTACTATATTGTTCCAGTTGCCTCCAAAAATGAGCTATTCATTAGAACTGCTGGAAACCATTATGGGCCAGATGGATGCAGGTTTCACCAATGTGATAGAATTTAGAAATGCCAGTTGGTGGCAACCGGAAGTTTTTGAAATACTAAGCAATCACCATATTACTTTTTGCAGTGTCAGTTTTCCAAA
>JAICHT010000379.1 GCA_025924755.1 Chitinophagaceae bacterium
ACCCGGTCTTTTCCCATCCTGGCTGATACGGCTTCTTCAAATACACAAAAAGTACCGCCAAAACCACAGCATTCATCTTGCCGGTCCAACGCAATCAGTTCAATACCTTCTACCATATTGAGCAACTGTTCGGGTTTGGAAAAAGCAGGCGCTACCAACTCCGTCATCTGCGAAAGGTGTAGCCCTCTTTGCCCATGACAACTTTGATGCAGGCCTACTTTATAAGGAAACTTAGCTTTTAGGTTTTGTACTTTTAATACGTCGGTTAAAAACTCGGTTAACTCATAGATGTTATGACGGATGGCAGAAGCGGCACCTTCGTTCCTTCCGGAATGTAAATGCTCTTTAATGTGCAATACACAACTGCCGGAAGGACAAACAATATATTGGTAAGAGGCAAAATTCTTTGTAAACAATTCATTACATGCCCCGGTTAACGACTCATACCCCGAGTTGGCCATGGGTTGGCCACAGCAGGTTTGCGATAAAGGATACTCCACAGTGCAGCCTAACTTTTCCAATAATTCTACCGTAGCAATACCCACCTGAGGATAAAACTGATTGACATAACACGGTATAAATAATCCTACTCGCATATCCTAATATATTAAATACCTCTATTTGATTATAACGCTGTTTAGTATTGCTTATATTGGCTCACAGTAAATTGATATTTCCCGGAACCCACTTTCAATACTACAGCTTCCTCTTTCATACCCGACACCTGGATATCTTTTACCGTTGACAATGGTTTCCCATTTTCGAGTATTGCATCAGCCGTAGCAGCAGGCACATAAATATCAGCCGTAGTATTAGCCGGAATTTCAATATCCAATATCAACTTACCATTCCCTGTTTTCCATGCGGAACTGGCCAATCCATAATAGGTTTGCAGGCTGGCAGCCGCACTGGTCAATCCACCACCAATATGCGGGCAGATTTTGATATGTTTATAGCCCGGACCATCCTCATAAGTATCCAGTCCTGCCACGGCACGATACATCCAGTCGCCAATAGCGCCATAGGCATAATGGTTAAAAGAATTCATGCCCGGTGTTTCAAAAGTAGAATCTGGTTTTTCGCCGTCCCATCGTTCCCATATAGTAGTAGCACCCATCTTTACCGGGTACAGCCAGGAAGGATATGTATCCTGAAGTAATAATTTATAAGCAACATCCGTATTGCCAAACCGGGTTAATACATGGCACAAATAAGGCGTGCCCAAAAAGCCGGTGGTCAAATGATTGTTGTAACTGGCCACATTCTGCACCAGCCTTTCTTCGGCCTGCGCCCTTAACGCCTCCGGCAACATATCAAAATTTAACGCCAGCACATAAGCCGTTTGCGAACCCGATACCAGGCGGCCGCTGGGCGTTACATATTCTTTTATAAAAGCGTCTTTTACTTTTTTAAGAAGGGCAGTGTATTGCGTAACGTCTGCTTCTTTCTTTAATACTTTAGCTGCGTCGATCAGCAATTGCGTAGAGTGTGCAAAAAAAGTTTGTGCTATTAAATATTTATCAGTGATGGCAGCCCGTCCATCGTTATCGTCTTCAGGATGGTAAAACAGCCAGTCGCCAAAATGAAAACCTTTATTCCACAAATCATTCGTGCTATTTTGCTGCATATAATCCACCCATGCTTTCATGCTGGGATATTGCGTTTCCAATATTCGTTCATCGCCATAGGCCAGGTACATATTCCACGGAACAATAGTGGCCACATCTGCCCAGCCGGTAGAACCGCTTGCATTCGGCCCCAGTATATTTGGAATAACAAAAGGCACACTGCCATTTGGCAATTGGTCGGCTGCCACATCTTTTAACCACTTGGCAAAAAAATCATTTACGTTCATATTAAAAGATGCGGTGCGGGAAAAAACCTGTGCATCGCCGGTCCAGCCCAGGCGTTCATCCCGTTGCGGGCAATCGGTTGGCACATCTAAAAAATTACCTTTTTGGCCCCACTGAATATTATGCTGCAGTTGGTTGAGCAATGCATTGGATGAAGTGAAATTGCCGGTGGGCTTCATATCAGAATATAAAGTAACGGCTGTAAAATTCTCGGGTTTCATATCGCCGGTGTAGCCCTCCACTTTAATATAACGGAACCCATGAAATGTAAAATGCGGCTCAAATGTTTCTTCACCTTTTCCACTAAGTATATAGGTGTCGGTGGATTTGGCGGCACGCAAATTATCGGTATAAAAATTCCCCTTTTTATCCAGCACTTCCGCATGGTAAATTTTAATGGAATCACCTGTTTTACCGCGGGCTTTTAGTATTACCCAGCCCACCAGGTTTTGGCCAAAGTCAATTACTTTTTCACCCTTTGGCGTGGTAATAAATTTCACCGGCTTAAACGTTTCATGCTTACGTACCGGTTCGTTATAAGTAGCAACCAATATATCTTTCGGATACTCTTTTACGGCAACGCCTGACCAGCTTTGATCATTGTAATCAGCCATTGTCCAATTATTTTTTTCCGCCCGGGCATCGTAGGTTTCTCCATTATAAATTTCTGCATACCGTATACCGCCGGTTGAAGATTTCCAGCTTCCGTCGGACATAATCGTTTCAACAGTTCCATCTGTATAGGTAATTGCCAACTGGAAAAGTAAAGCCACATCTTTTCCATATACATTGATATTGTCTGCATAGCCAATAATACCCCGGTACCAGCCATTGCCCAGCGTTACACCTATAGCATTACTGCCATTTTTTATTAAATCCGTTACATCATATACCTGGTATTGCAATCTTTTTTGGTAAGCTGTCCAGCCTGGCGTCAGG
>JAICHT010000380.1 GCA_025924755.1 Chitinophagaceae bacterium
AAACAAACCATCGCTGCCCGGTTGTATGGTGGCTGCTTTTGTATTCAACTCGGCATAGCTGTGATGTTCACCTATTATGTTTTTGATCCAGCGGTTTAATATGCCCGTTCCGTTGATGCATAATAAAACCCCTACCCGTTTTTTTCCAGTTGCATAATTTACGTGGGCAAAGGAATTCACCCGTGATTGCTTATCATACGTCAGCGTATCGCTCACTCCATATATGACGCCTGATGTACCTGCGGTGGCGGCTACTTCGCCGGGTTCCAATACATTTAATGAAAGTGCATTATTGGGTTGATCACCTGCTTTATAGGTTACGGGAATGCCTTCTTTTAACGATAAGTTTCCGGCTATTTCTTTTTTTAATAGTCCGTGTGCGGTAAACACCGGTTTTATCGTTGGCACAAGCGATTGATCAAAACCGAAATAAGTGAATACATCTTTCGATAAATCATCTGCATTGAAGTCCCAGAAAATGCCTTCAGATAGTGCAGATACACTGGTAGTAATATCGCCGGTTAATTTCATGGAAATAAAATCGCCGGGCAGCATCGCTTTGTCTATTTTTTCATATACCTGCGGCTCCTGTTCTTTTACCCAGGCTAGTTTGGCTGCCGTAAAATTGCCAGGCGAATTCAGCAAACAGGACAAACACTTTTCTTCCCCGATACTTTCAAAAGCGGCATTGCCATACGGCACGGCACGGCTATCGCACCAGATAATACTGTTGCGCAATACCTGCTGATTTTTATCTACCAATACTAATCCGTGCATTTGATAAGCAATGCCAATAGCAGTAATATTTTTTGGATCATATAGGTGGCTGTCGTTTACTTTTTTGATGGCCTGTTGGGTATACTGCCACCAGGTTTCCGGCGACTGTTCGGCCCAGCCCGATTGCAGCGAGATGATCTCCGCTTCCGTTTCGGGATATTGGGCAGAAGCAATACTTTTTTGAGTTTCCGCCTCTACCACAGAAACTTTCACGGACGACGTGCCAATATCAATACCTAATAGCAACATATTAAATAATAAATCTTTATAAAAAATAGAAATGACTTAATGAAGTCTTGCAGAAAAAATTACGTGCAGGATATCATATAGCCAATCGTTATTACCAGGCAAATTATAGATTTTAAAAAGCATTAATCACTACTTTTTTAATCAGTACTGATACGATCTTAATTATAATGCAACTATACAAGCCGCTACATTGCTTAATATTGTATCATGAAGCCTTTAATAGAAAAACTCCCGCTTTCTGAAGATACGTCGTTTGTGGCACGTACGCACCGCACGCCTCACTTTGAAGTAGCCTGGCATCAGCATATGGAATATGAACTGATATTGTTTACAGAAGGTGCGGGGTTAAGTTTTATAGGTAATTATGTGGGAGCGTTTGAAGCAGGTGATATTTTTTTCCTGGGTTCTAACCTGCCGCATACCTTTCAAAAAAATAGCGAAGACTTAATTACCAGTGCCGTGGTGGTACATTTTAAAGATAACTTTTGGGGAACTGATTTTTTACAAATGCCGGAAAGCGCTGCTATAAAAAAACTGTTGGAAACTTCGGCACATGGATTAAAAATTACTGGCGAAAGCAAGGCGTTATTGAACCCGCTGATCAAACAACTGGAAACAGAAAAAGGCTTTTGGCGCATTGTTAAACTGTGTGAATGTCTTGCAGTACTTGCACAGAAAAAAGATTACATCACCGTATCCACGCAGGAAATAAAAGCACTCAATTACAGAGACCAGGAGCGGATTGACAGCATCTTTAAATATACCATGGAAAACTTTAAAGAGCCGATACAACTGTCGGTCATTGCGGCTATTGCGGGTATGAGCATTCCGGCTTTTTGCACTTATTTTAAAAAAAGAACCCGGAAAACCTATATTGATTTTGTAAATGAAATTCGTATTGGTTATGCCTGCAAGCTATTATTGACTACGCAGATGAACGTGCTGCAAATTTGTTACGATTGCGGTTTTAATACGATAGCCAACTTTAACCGGCAGTTTTTAAAAATAAAAAAAATAGCACCTTCCAAATTTAGAAGAAATGTGTATGACCATAATATTTCTTCTAAATAAAAAGACCTGATTTACTCCTTTGCTGCTAATGAAAATATTTTCGTCATCAGCCGCCATTTTTCGCCTTCTTTTGCGCCAGGTATTGCTTGCTGGTAGCGCCACATTAATTGTTCCCACTCCTGCACTTTTTTATTCTGTGCATCCATAGCTGTTTTCTTTTGGAAAGAAAAAGTTTCGTTCACTTCCATGATCATAAATAAGCGATTGCTTACCCTATATATTTCCATAGTAATGATGCCGGCATCCTGTATGCTTTTTAAAATTTCCGGCCATACATTTTGATGATAGCTTTCATATTCAGCAATCAGTTGCGCATCATCTTTCAGGTCCAATGCAAGGCAGTAGCGGTTTGTCATGGTAAGTTTTTAAGCCCCATTGCTGGAGGTGAATTTATAGTGGTAATCTAATTGTAATTTCTTTGGTAAACGAACATACTGATAAAATGGTAAAGTGATGACACCTGAACAAATACATTACCGATAGTACGAAAAGGATAACCATTTGTATAGATATAGGTATGTATTTGTTAACCATGCTCTATTACAAAGGTTTATTTTGTTTATTGATTACAAGCAGCCAATATGGGTGAATATACATTCTTAAATTCTTAGTAATATTGATTGGTGCATATCTATTTTATAGTGCTATCTTTTTCTATGTTCAACATAACTTCAAGGAGAGATATT
>JAICHT010000381.1 GCA_025924755.1 Chitinophagaceae bacterium
GGTGTACCTGCTGTAGTAAAACCCGCTTCAGTTACGTCATACCTCACCGAAGCCGTAGTAAAAGAAATCATTGACTCGGGCATATTGCCCGAAGGTGCTTTGCAACTGCTTTGCGGCAGCGCCGGCGATCTGCTCGATCATGTAACCGCGCAGGATGTCATCACCTTTACTGGCTCTAAAACTACTGGGTTGCTGCTCAAATCCAATCCGCATATATTAAGCGAAAGTGTCCCTTTTAATATGGAAGCCGACTCGTTGAACTGTATCGTGCTGGGTGAAGATGTTACACCAGATATGCCGGAATGGGATATTTTTATTAAAGAAGTGCGTAAGGAAATGACGGTGAAGGCAGGACAGAAATGTACCGCTATCCGCCGCATATTTGTGCCGGCTAATAAACTGGAAGATGTGTATGTTGCTTTAGGCAAAGCCTTATCACAAACCATTATTGGTAATCCGTTGAACGATAAAGTACGCATGGGCGCTTTAGCCGATACAGGCCAGCGGGAACAGGTAAAAGAAAATGTGCAAAAGATATTAGCTTCTTCACAAATAGTATATGGCTCACTGGATAGTGTAGCAGTAGTGGATGCCGATGCTGAAAAAGGTGCGTTTCTTTCTCCAATTCTTTTATTGAATGAGCATCCATTTAAAAATGATATTGTACATGATATAGAATGTTTTGGCCCGGTAAGCACCATTATGCCTTATGCCAGTTTAGAGGAAGCTATTGCACTTGCCCGAAGGGGCAAGGGTTCGCTATGTTGCACTATAGTAACGGCGAATGACAAGATTGCCACAGCATTTGTATTGGGTGCTGCCTCTCATCATGGCCGCATATTGATATTAAATAAAGAGTGCGCTAAGGAAAGTACCGGGCATGGATCGCCGCTGCCGATGCTGGTGCATGGCGGTCCGGGCAGGGCCGGGGGCGGCGAGGAAATGGGCGGCATACGTGGTGTAAAGCACTATATGCAAAGGGTGGCTATCCAGGGTTCGCCTACTTCTATAACTGCCGTTACACAAAGCTATCAGCCGGGTGCAAAAACAGTAGAGGAAGAAAAACATCCATTTCGGAAATACTTTGAAGAGTTGCAGATTGGCGATACCCTGATCACCCATAAAAGAACCATTACCGAAGCCGATATTGTAAACTTCGCCAACATAAGCTGGGATCACTTTTATGCACATACCGACCATACTTCTTTAGAAGGTACGCTGTTTGAAAAACCAGTGGCGCACGGCTATTTTATTTTAAGCGCCGCAGCCGGATTGTTTGTAGATGCTAAAAAAGGTCCGGTATTATTAAACTATGGTTTAGATGAATGCCGGTTTATGAAGCCGCTATATGCAGGCTCCACCATAGGCGTGCAATTAACGGTAAAAGAAAAACTGCCGCAGGATATTAAAGACGAAAACGATATACCCAAAGGCATTGTAAAATGGCTGGTGGAAGTAAGAGATGAAACAGGAGAATTGGTAGCAGTGGCCACTATATTAACGATGGTGGCAAAGAAAGAAAAGTAATAGCAATTGTTTCTCAGTAATAAATTTTCCAGTAGCAAAATTGATTCAAAGGGTAGCTTGAAAAAAATGCTTTGATATAGTATCGGCTTCCTTTCTCTGCCGGCAAACTTCTCCGTTTTCAACCGCAACTTTCAAAATTGAATATTAATTTAGAAGGATACTGAAGTAACATTCCTTTTTTTTATAGTTTAGCACTATGGCAGCTGATATACAAAATGGTTACGTAAAAGTAGAAACACACAATGGAATTACTACTATCGAGTTTTTTCATCCGCAAAGTAATGCGCTTCCGCATGCCATATTAGAACAGCTGGCGAATGAAATACATGCCTCCGGAACTGATAAGGAAACAAAAGTGATTGTAATTCGCTCTGCCGGCGAAAAGGCTTTTTGTGCCGGTGCTTCCTTTACGGAACTCGCCGCTATTGACAATGAAAAAAAAGGATATGACTTTTTCATTGGCTTTGCCAATGTTATTAACGCCATCCGCAAATGCTCGAAGCTGGTTATTGGGCGTATTCATGGTAAATGTGTAGGTGGCGGGGTAGGTCTGGCCGCAGCTGTTGACTATGCAATTGCGCTGGAAAGTGCCGAGGTGCGGTTAAGTGAGCTTTCCATAGGCATAGGACCCTTTGTAGTAGGACCTGTAATTGAACGTAAAATGGGTGAATCGGGGTTTAGCCAGTTAGCTATTGATAGCAACATGTGGCGCAATGCTGACTGGGCACGCAAAAAAGGATTATTTGCCGAAGTGCATCCTACTATAGAAAGTTTAAATGAATCGGTGTTCCGGTTATCAAATCAATTAGCGCATTCCAATCCGCAAGCCATGGCCGAATTAAAAAAGGTTTTTTGGAAAGGCACCGATGACTGGGATGAACTGCTTAGCAAACGGGCTGAAATCAGCGGCAAGTTGGTATTGAGCAAGTTTACAAAAGATGCTATTGAAAAGTTTCGGGCTAAGGCTTAACCTTGCCAACAGCGGCCCTGCTTTGCATTTGCGCTTAAAAAGCAGATGCGGTATTTATCTTTTCATTGCTGATGGTAGTGTTCCGTTATGCCGAAACTTTTTCTATTAACACATCTAAACCATACATGGAACAGCAGCCCTTAGTTTCCATTATTACTATTGTTTATAACGGAGAGGCATACCTGCAGCAAACCATTCAAAGTGTGTTGCAGCAAACCTATCCTCATATTGAATATATTATTATTGACGGCGGCTCTACCGACAACAGTGTTTCCATCATAC
>JAICHT010000382.1 GCA_025924755.1 Chitinophagaceae bacterium
CCAGAAATATACCGGCTTTATCAGTCCGGGTATATTTGCCATGTTTATATTAGGGATGTTTTGGAAGCGTACCACAGGCGCGGCTGCTATAGCCGGTATCATCACCGGTTTTTTACTATCGGTTTTCTTTAACGAGATGGCTCCGGCAGTAACGGGCGCTACTACCTGGTTGTATACGGCTTATCCTAATGGACACGGTGGATTTGAAATTCCTTTTTTAATCTGCATGGGCTGGTCTTTTTTCTTTACCATGCTGGTAATGATCGGTATTAGTTTGGCCGGGCCAAAAGTAAGTCTCAAAGCTTTTGCACTTAACCGCGAAATGTTTAAAGTAACTCCAGGTACGCTGGCTTTAATTATACTAACCCTGTTGCTGCTTTCGGCTTTATATGTAAAATTCTGGTAGTAAAATTTCATCGTTATTAGGTTCATATATCGGTATGCAGCTATCCATAAACTGTCCATATAATACTCCAATAAAAAGCCCCTGTTTATTAGCGGCATTTTTGCTGGTTACCTGCTTTTATGCGGCGCAGGCACAGAAAGCAGCGCCCGGCCCTGCAGCAATCAAAAATAAATATTCGGCTGAGGGTTATGATTTGGTTTGGTCGGATGAATTTAATGAAAATGGCAGCCCTGATACAAGCAATTGGCGGTACGAAAAAGGTTTTGTACGTAATGAGGAACTGCAATGGTATAAGGAAGCAAATGCATTTTGCAAAAATGGAATTTTAGTTATAGAAGGACGAAAAGCAAACAAGCCCAATCCTATGTACGAGGCTGGTAGCAGCGACTGGAGGCGGCAGCGGCAGCATATTGAATATACTTCATCCAGCATCAATACATCCGGCAGGCATTCGTGGCAATATGGGCGTTTTATAATGAGAGGTAAAATAGATATCCGGTCAGGTTTATGGCCTGCCTGGTGGACGTTGGGAGTTGCCGGGCGCTGGCCTGCCAATGGTGAAATTGATATCATGGAATATTACAGAAGAAAACTGCTGGCCAATATTGCCTGCCTTGGTGCGGATGGTAATGCGGAGTGGTATAGCAAAACAAGAAATATAGATTCTTTGGGTGGCAGCTCCTGGGCTTCCAAGTTTCATGTGTGGCGTATGGATTGGGATGAAACCGAAATTGCGCTTTATGTAGATGATATGCTGTTGAATAAAGTGGAACTAAGTAAGCTGGTAAATAAAGACCGTACAGGGTTTAATCCTTTTCAACAACCGCACTATATGCTGCTCAATTTGGCGATGGGAGGAATGAACGGCGGCGATATCAGCCATACTGCATTTCCAAATAAATTTGAAATAGATTATGTACGGGTATATCAAAAACGTAAATAGCAGGCCTGGTTTTCTACAATACTATAGTTGCAATTTGTTGGCTTCTTATTTAAGCTGCGCTGGTATAGAACTTTGCCGGAAGGATAAATAACAATATTGCCAGCGCAATACACCCTAAGCTGAATAACTTTTTCACAACAGTACGTTTTCGTTCAAAATAAAAATAGTCCGGCTAAGATATTATGCGATTCTTACATTTTATACGTTTTAAAAATATGATTGCACATTTTTAAAACGACTACTACTGAATTTATATCTCTTGAATAATCGTTATACAAAGAAGGTAAAAACATAAATGGTGCATACAGAATAGCAAAGTGAATGGTAAGGGATTACAGCTTAAATATTTAAAACTGGTATTGAACTAATGATGCACTATACCATTGCCGCCTGTATTAATTTTTTAATATGATGTTATAATTCTTGGTATATTTCAGGTGTTAAAAAATAGTTAACGCACCAAACTTTTGCATTATGAGAAAAATACATTTAACCGTCTTTGGTTGTCTGTTTATTCTTTTAAGCACCCGGTCTTTTGCCCAGGAGATTAAGGGCACCGTAAAAGAATCGGATGGACAGCCCGTTGCATCTGTAAACGTAGTAACCGCTACTAACAAAGGTGTCATGACCAATGAACAAGGTATGTACGACCTGGTGTTAACAGCAGGCACGCATAAGGTTACTTTTTCCTCAATCGGATATACCAGTAAAACTGTAGAAGTGACGCTTGCAGCCGGTGAAACCAAAACACTCGATGTAGAACTGGTATCCAATACGTCACAGTTAAATGAAGTAATAGTAACAGGTACCCGTGCGGTAGGGCGTACCAAACTGGAAACACCATCGCCGGTAGATGTGATTGATGTACGGGCCCTGGCTGCTCCATCGCCACAGGTAAACCTGAACCAGTTGCTGAATTATGTGGCACCGTCTTTTTCTTCTAATACCCAGGCCATTGAAGATGGCAGCGACCATATTGATCCGGCTTCTTTAAGAGGTCTTGGTGTAGACCAGGTGCTGGTATTGGTAAATGGAAAACGCTTTCATAAAACTTCTTTATTAAACCAAAACGGTTCGGTAGGAAGAGGGCAGGTAGGCACCGACCTGAATACTATACCGGTAGCTTCCATTGAGCGGATTGAAATTTTACGCGACGGAGCCGCAGCGCAATATGGTTCTGATGCAATAGCCGGCGTTATTAATATCATTTTAAAGAAACAAACCAGCAACGTGGAAGCGTCTGTATTTGGCGGGGCGTATGCCACCGGTAAAGAACACCTGGCTCCCGGCACCGGCTGGGATGGTAAGCAATTGCAACTGGCTTTAGATTATGGCATTCCTTTGAATAAAGAAGGCGCTTTTATTAATGTAAGCGGCACTATAGATGATCGTGGATATACAAACCGCCAGATAGC
>JAICHT010000383.1 GCA_025924755.1 Chitinophagaceae bacterium
AACTAAAATTTTCCGCCTGCACAATCATCAATACTATCGAGATGAATATACTGGAACAGGTACATTAAATTCTTAGGATATTTTATATCAAAATTTTAATAGCGGAATAGTATTACATCAAATTGTAGTTTTGCCACTTATCTACAGCATTATGGAAATTTCTGTATCTACAGCACAGCAGTTACGACTTACACCTGAAGAATTTGAATTGATAAAAAAGAAACTGGGCCGTACTCCTAATTTTAATGAATTGTGTGCCTTCTCTGCCATGTGGAGTGAACATTGCAGTTATAAAAATTCTATTAAATGGCTGAAAACTCTTCCACGTGAAGGCGGTAAGATGCTGGTAAAAGCCGGTGAAGAAAATGCCGGGTTGATGGATATTGGCGATGGGTATGGTGTCGTATTCAAAATAGAATCGCACAACCACCCTTCGGCTATTGAACCTTTTCAGGGCGCTGCTACAGGAGTAGGGGGCATACACCGTGACATATTTACTATGGGAGCCCGCCCAATTGCCTCACTAAATTCCTTACGTTTTGGAAATCTTTCAGAAGCTAAAACACAGCATTTGTTAGCTGGGGTGGTTCATGGCATCGGGCATTATGGAAATTGCTTTGGTGTACCCACCGTTGGCGGTGAAATTTATTTTGATAATTGTTATCATACCAATCCTTTGGTGAACGCTATGAGCGTAGGAATTGTAAAGGTGGGGGAAACCGTATCGGCAACTGCTTTGGGTAAAGGCAATCCGGTAATATATGTAGGAAGCGCTACTGGTAAGGATGGTATAGGAGGCGCCTCTTTTGCTTCTGCTGATATTACTGTCGAAAGCACGGAAGAGTTGCCGGCAGTGCAGGTGGGCGATCCGTTTCAGGAAAAGAAATTGCTGGAGGCTTGCCTGGAAGTAATACAAACAGGTGCTGTAGTTGGCATGCAGGATATGGGTGCTGCAGGTATTATATGCTCTACAGCTGAAATGAGCGCCAAAGGTGAAGTAGGGATGCATATAGATTTGGATAAAGTGCCCATGCGGCAAACCGGTATGAAAGCCTGGGAGCTTTTATTAAGTGAGAGCCAGGAAAGAATGTTGCTCGTAGTGGAAAAAGGCAAAGAACAAATAGTAAAAAAGGTTTTTGATAAATGGGATCTCGAAAATGCGGTTATTGGCTTTGTTACAGATGATGGGCTGTTAAGCTTTTATCTGCAAAATGAATTGCAGGCAACCATACCGGCACACGAACTGGTGCTGGGCGGCGGAGCCCCACAATACGACCGGGAATATAAAGAACCTGATTACTTTGAAGAAATTAAAAAGTTTAATATAGAAGATATTCCTGAGCCAAAAGATTTAAGAGCTATTGCCGAAAAAATTATTCAAATTCCTTCTATTGCATCAAAACGGTGGGTCTATCATCAATACGATAGCATGGTGGGCACGGCTAACACTTCTACCAATGCCCCCAGCGATGCCTCTGTAATATTGGTAAAAGAAACAGGAAAGGCGTTAGCCATTACAACCGATTGCAACAGCAGCTATGTATATGCCGATCCATATAAGGGGGCTATGATTGCAGTGGCAGAAGCGGCCCGTAATATTGTATGTAGCGGCGGCCAGCCGTTAGGAGTAACCAATTGCTTAAACTTTGGAAATCCGTACGATCCGCAGGTATATTATCAATTTGTGCAGGCGGTAAAAGGAATGGGCGAAGCCTGCATTAAGTTCAACACACCGGTAACAGGTGGTAATGTCAGTTTTTATAATCAAAACCCCGATGGGCCGGTATATCCAACCCCAACTATTGGGATGGTGGGCTTAGTAGAAGATTTGGATCAGAGAATGACCTTAAACTTTAAAGAAGAAGGGCACCTATTGTATGTAGTGGGTACTAATATGAATGATATCAATAGTAGTGAATATGTACGTAAGGTTTTGAATAAGCCGTATAGCCCTGCTCCTTATTTTAATTTAGAAGAGGAGTTTAGTTTGCAGCAAAAAATTAGTGAGCTAATTCAAAAACAATGCATTGCATCGGCACATGATGTGAGCGAAGGCGGTTTATTTATTACGTTGTGTGAAAGCGGTTTTTATAAAGGTCTTGGTTTTGATATTCAAACAAATCCGTCTATCCGCAAAGATGCATATCTGTTTGGAGAAGGACAAAGCAGGGTAGTAGTGAGTATAGCCGCTGATAAAGAAGATGCCTTTAAAAGGATAGTTGGCAATTATCCAAATGAAAAGATTGGTATGGTAACAGGCGGCATCGTAAAAATAAATGGTGAGACATGGGGTGCCATCGAAAGCTGGAAAGATAAATACGATACGGCAATTGAAAGCATGATTGCCCAGCACGAATCGGAGTATGCGTTAAGTGAGATTTAATAATAAAATTATGTCCAGAAAAATTTCCATTATTGGTGGCGGTAACTTAGGAACTGCAATTGCAGAAGGTTTGATAAACAGCGGCTTTTCCAGCCCGAAAGATTTATTTATTACAAAGCGAAATACGAAAACCTTGCAGGCTTTGAAAGACCAGGGCGCTACGGTGAGTGATAATAATGAAGAAGCATTACAGTTTGGGCAGGTTATTATTTTGGCCGTAAAGCCGTTTCAAATTGCTGCTGTATTAAATTCGCTAAGCCATTTATTTGATGAAAACAAACAGGTGGTCGTTTCCGTAGTTTCGGCTGTAACGGTAGATGAAATAGCTAAAAGTATTGGAAAAGATATTGCTATTGTAAGAGCCATGCCCAA
>JAICHT010000384.1 GCA_025924755.1 Chitinophagaceae bacterium
ATGCGAAACATATTGCTGTCAGTTAAAGGTGTACCGGTTGCTATATTTTTTTCACCAAACGCATGTGTATAGATAATTCTCCCTTTCTTAACTACCGCTACAGAAAGGCCCACCATCTTATAATGCTGCATCAGGCTGTCTATCCTGGCTTCCGTTTGCTGCACCTGTGCATTTGCTTTGTTATGTAAGCCCGGTAGCAACAGGTATATTAGTATCGTAATTGTCTGGAGTGGTTTCATATAAAAAAGTCAGGCCAAGATACAAAAAAGCCTTAAAGAAGACTGCGGGTTTCTGTTGATTGGTAAGCCAAAAGGTAAAAGCATTCTATGCAAATAAAATTGCTTAATTTTTTTGCTTCTCTGCCCGGGAGTGGTGTCTGTCTGAATTTGGAGGATATTTCACTTTAGGCTTTTTCTGACAAGTAAAGCGGAAAGCTGCAGGGTTACACTCATTGATCCGATACAAACAGGAACTTTTCACATTAATATTTACAAAAGAAAAATGATGTGAGCACAAGTTTTAAAAGGAACAGCCGCGGTGTGAAGCAAATGATATACGCTACATCGGTATCACCTCAACTTTCTTTTTCCGCTTCAGTTGTACCGGAAGATTGTCTAAAATGGTTTGTTTTAAGATATGGATAAGCCTTGTTTTCGTAAAAGTTTTTAAAGTAACCACGCTTATCTCGCGGGCAGGCGCCGGACTTTTAAAATACCGTAACATATTCTTTTTGGCATTATTCATATCATAAGTAGCGAGTTCGGGGAGCAGGGTAATGCCGCCATTTTTATCTACAAAATGTTTGAGCGTTTCAAGGCTGCCGGCGGCGTAATCGAAATGTTTTTCGATGGAAGCATTCTTTTGAAGGGCGCAAAGATTCATCACCTGGTTACGAAGGCAATGCCCTTCCTCCAATAGCCACATACTGCTTACATCAATATCGTCGCGCAAGAGGTATTTTTTATTGAACAGTTTTTCCTTGCGTGATACATAAGCGACAAATTCTTCATTGAATAAAATGTCTTCTTTCAGTTCGGCCACGTTCAGTGGCGTAGCTATAATGCCTGCATCCATTGATCCGTCCTTAAGCTGCCGGACAATATTTTCAGTAGTAAGCTCATGTATGCTTAAACGGACGTGGGGGTATTTTTTAATAAAGTCGTGCAGGAATTGCGGCAAAAGATACGGCGCCAGTGTAGGTATGATGCCTATTTTAAGGATGCCGGCCACAATGTTTTTTTCCTGTTGAATAAGCTGTTGCATCATGTGCGCTTCCGCCAATATTTTCCTTGCCTGGTCAATTACTATTTGTCCTGTTTCTGTTGTAGTAACAGGATTGGTCCGGATAAAAATCTGAATCCCCAGTTCCTGTTCCAGCTTTTGCACCTGCATGCTGAGCGATGGCTGTGTGATATGGCAATGGGCAGCAGCTTTTGCAAAATGTTTCAAGGAATCCAGCGCTACAATATATTGTAATTGTATTAATGTCATAATAGATTTAAACTATGAAAGTATAAAATTAATTGATTATAATTATTGCGACAATATCCTAAGTTTGTTATCTGAAAGCTGATCGGGTAAATTTATTCAATTATAAAAGCGTTATAAAAATGGAAAACAATTCAAACGACATCAGTAAATGCCCTTTTCATAATGGCAATATGAAACATAATACCGGTGGTGGTGGTACCAAAAGCCGCGACTGGTGGCCCAATCGGTTAAACATGAACATCCTGCGCCAGCATTCTTCATTATCCAATCCGCTGGATAAAGATTTTAATTATGCAGAAGCCTTTAAAAGTCTGGACCTGGAAGCAGTAAAAAAAGATCTTCATGCGCTTATGACTGATTCGCAGGATTGGTGGCCGGCGGATTTTGGTCACTATGGAGGTTTGTTTATACGCATGGCATGGCACAGTGCAGGTACTTACCGTGTACATGATGGCCGCGGGGGTGGGGGTTCCGGGCAGCAGCGTTTTGCGCCGCTCAACAGTTGGCCGGATAATGTGAGCCTTGATAAAGCCCGCAGGTTATTGTGGCCCGTCAAACAAAAATATGGCAACAACCTATCCTGGGCCGATTTGATCATACTTACCGGTAATGTAGCATTGGAATCAATGGGTTTTAAAACTTTTGGATTTGCCGGTGGACGCGAAGATGCGTGGGAGGCTGATGAAGATGTATACTGGGGAGCAGAAACAACGTGGTTGGGTAACAAAGAGCGCTATGCACACGGTTCTGAAGGGGTCATTGAAAAACATGGTGTGGTCTCGTCGGACGAAGACCCCGGACGCGATATTCACTCACGCCAACTGGAAGATCCTCTTGCAGCCGCGCATATGGGGTTGATCTATGTAAACCCGGAAGGGCCTGATGGAAATCCTGATCCCCTTATAGCGGCAACAGACATTCGCGAAACATTTGGCCGCATGGCAATGAACGATGAAGAAACCGTGGCGCTGATTGCCGGTGGGCACAGCTTTGGTAAAACCCATGGCGCCGCACCTGCAGCAAATGTAGGCAAAGAGCCTGAAGCTGCTGCCATAGAAATGCAGGGCCTTGGCTGGAATAATAGCTATGGTTCAGGTAAAGGCGCGGATACTATTACCAGCGGACTGGAAGTTACCTGGTCAAAAACGCCTACCAAATGGAGTAACAGCTTTTTTGAAAATTTGTTTGGGTATGAATACGAGCTTACCAAAAGCCCGGCCGGGGCACATCAATGGGTGGCCAAAGACGGG
>JAICHT010000385.1 GCA_025924755.1 Chitinophagaceae bacterium
ATAAGAATACTTATGCCAATCGCTGTTTTTATAAAGGGTACTTTATTGAAATACAACGAGCCCACCAGCATCGCGCCGGCTAAAAACCAAAACATCGAGTACACTTTCCATGCAATAATGCCATTAAAATCAAAAATATAAACCGATTGGTACAGTTGCTTATAAAAAGGACCCGCAGGATCTAACGTGCTATGATATACGCTTACAAAACTGCTATCGACCAACCGGAAAAACAACAGGAAGATAACGGGGTAAAAAACACCCGCTATCAGCACACCGCACAGCCATTTTTCAAAATGGGAAGCCGGCAATGTAAGAAATGAAGAACCCATAGCATTGGAAGAAAAATAGCCGAACACATAAGAGGCTAAAAAGCAACCGCCACCGGCAAGGCCCCATATAAAGGTAATGTTCTGTGCGGGGCTAAAGCCGCCGAATGTTTTTATAACGGAATAGAGTATCAATGACAGGGTAAGCAACAAACCGATAAGCCCAAATGTTTGCATAGGCCTTTCCAGCACGGTTTTCATTAAAAGCCACCGGAATCTCTTTGCGTCAAAAGTATTATTCATTTAAGTGCGATTTTTAACAGGCATGATTCAAAATTCTTTTTCACGTAAGCGGGTAAACGAAAGTATCCAGAAGATTGCGGGCATTGCATAGAAAAAAGCGTACTTACATATTTTAGCAACACCAGCCGGTAATTCTATTGCGCCAACATCATTACCGAGCGGCACCGCAACGTGGTTAAACGGCGCCGCATCATCAATGTTTCCGAAAAGCAACGTGGCAAATAACCAGTTTACCCCAAAGATGAGCACGCAAATAATGCACAGTGCTATGGCTGTTTTTATAACCGGCACTTTATTAAAATACAAGGACCCAACCAGCATAGCGCCGGTATAAATAAAGAACATGACAAACACATTCCTGGCAATAATGCCATTCAGATCAAATGTATAAACCGCTTCGTATTGCTGCTTATAAAATGGTGAAGCAGGGTCGAGGCTGTTATGATAAAGCGCCACAAAGAGGGTATCTATTCCATAATAAAAAATTAAAAAGACGACAGGATAAAAGACGCCTGCAATCAAAACACCGCACAGCCATTTTTCAAAATGAGAAGCAGGAAGTGACAGAAAAGAAGTTCCGCTGGCATTAGATGAAAAATATCCAAATACAAAGGAACTTAAGAAAAAACTGCCGCCAACCAGTCCCACAAAAAACGAAATCCTTTGTGCCATATCAATACCGCTCAATGCTTTTATTATTACGTATAATATCAGCACTACCGTTAGTGTCAGTAAGGGGAATCCGATCATCTGCATTGGCTTTTCCAGGAATGTTTTCCTGAGTATTAACCCAAATCTTTTGATGCTGAAGGTATTGTTCACGTTAAAATATTAAGGTTTGAAAATCGATTTGGCAATTACGGGGTTTTCAGTAACGGCATTAAACAAATGCTCAAGGTTTATTTTAGAGTCCTCATGTTCTGTATTCTCAATTACGATCGCCTGGCCTTTCAAAGAATCTTCACTGTATAAAACCCTGCCTGTTGCAGGGATATCACTTACAGATTTAAAACAAAGCTTGTCGGCTATTTCGGGAATAGACGCATCCAAAAGCAACTCGCCGTTGTCAACAATAATTACGCGATCAATAAGATTATCCAGGTCGCGTATCTGGTGGGTAGAAATAAAGATGATCTTATCATCGGTAAACACGCCCGATATAAGTTTGCGAAATTTTATCTTGGAAGGAATGTCAAGGCCGTTAGTAGGTTCATCAAGCAACAACACCCTCGTATTACAGGCAAGCGCAAACGCAATAACGAACTTCTTTTGTTGCCCGAAAGATAAAGAATTCAGCTTGCCGCTGTCTTTTACATCCAGTTGCTCAAGATAACTGCAAAATTGCTCCTCGTTAAATTTAGGATAAAAGGGTGCAAATAAATTTTTATACCCGCTGATGGTTAATGCAGGAACATACACTTCTTCCGGAATAAAATAAATAGTTTCCAAAAATGACGGCCATCTTTTCCGGGGAACAAATCCGTTTACTGATATATTGCCGTTAGCAGGAAACAGCAAACCCATAAAGTTCTTCAGCAATGTGGATTTTCCGGCGCCATTCTTACCCAACAATCCGTAAATGCTTCCTACATTGAGGCTAAGGGTTAAATCTTTGTATAAGAGCTTTTTTCTTTTATAACCAAAAGAAAGGTTTTGAACTTCTATCATTAGTGTATTAGTTAAGTAGTACACTGTAAAAGTATAGCTTTTATTTAAAGCGCCAAATCTTTTTTTATAAGAAGGTAATTGAATAGGGAGGAATTAGCTTTGAAGCCGGATATCATTTTTGAAATAAAAGTGATGTATAGAATAGTGAAGGCTTAAGGGGCGACAACTTATTTGTAAAATTGGTCATCTGATACCAATGGTTGATTTTCGCATTTATGGTTTACAATCCTAAATGGAGCGATAGGATTGTATTGCTGATTCGGGGTGGGATTTATGCACAGAAATTGAAAAGCAATACGGCTTGAGAGTGCGTAGCAGGATGAGGGAAATGTTTAATTTGATTGCTTTTCGGGCAGATGCGGCGGATAAAAGAAATTGATTGTCCTTAATGGGGCCGCTTTCTTTTAAAACCGGAACAGTCAAGTGCCTCCTCCTGACATATTTTCTTCTACAGCCTAAGGGATAATTCCATTCTTTACAATTCCTAAT
>JAICHT010000386.1 GCA_025924755.1 Chitinophagaceae bacterium
GCCCAGGCTGAAAAGCTATATGCCATTACCCGCAGCTTTGCTGAACTTAACGGCAGCCAGGTGGTGTACGATTTATATTGCGGTACCGGCAGCATCGGCATCTTTTGCAGCAAAGGAGCCAAAAAAGTAGTGGGGGTGGAAGTGATAGAAGCCGCGGTAAACGATGCAAAAGAAAATGCCGCTTTAAATGATATTCATCATGCTTTTTTTGAAGCAGGCGATGTAACAGAAGTTTGCAACGATGCTTTTTTTCAGCAGCATGGCAAGCCCGATGTAATTATTACCGATCCGCCACGGGCGGGTATGCACGAAAAGCTGGTACGCAAAATTTTAGAAATAGAAGCGCCGGTGGTAGTATATGTAAGCTGCAATCCGGCTACGCAGGCAAGAGATCTGGCGCTTCTGGATGAAAAATATGCCGTAACCAAAGTGCAGCCGGTTGATATGTTTCCGCATACGCTGCATATTGAAAATGTAGTACAGCTAAAACGTAAACTTTAAAAACACAACAGAAGCATAAATATAAAGAATGAGCGATTTTAATTTTACTCGTCCCAACAGGTTTCCTCCGGTAGTTAAATGGTTAATTATCATAAATGTATTGGTGTATATAGTGCAGATTACGGTGGGGCGGCAGTTTGGCTTTACGGAAGAAATTATGCTATATCCCGTAACCGACCCGGCTTTCCGGCCTTACCAGATCATCACGCATCTTTTTGCACATTCCCCCGAAATGCTGGCGCATATTATTTTCAATATGTTTGGATTGTGGATGTTTGGAAGCATATTAGAAAACGTATGGGGAGCAAAACGGTTTTTAAACTTCTATCTTATCTGCGGCATCGGGGCTGCTTTTTTGCATCTTTTTGTAGAGTATGTTACCTGGCAGCATTTGCAGCAGGCCATCAGTATGCAGGATGCAGACACGGCAGAGCGGTTGAGGGCTTCGCTTGGCCCGGCGCTGGGTGCTTCGGGTGCAATAATGGGTGTATTGGTAGCGTTTGGATATTTGTTTCCGAATACCGAGTTGTATCTACTATTCATTCCTATTCCTATTAAAGCAAAATGGGCAGTACTGGGCTACGCAGCATACGACTTATTTGGCGGCTTTTACGGCAATGATAACGTAGCGCATTTTGCGCACCTTGGAGGAGCAATAACTGGCTTTATTTTAGTATTTATCTGGAATAAAACAAATCTCAAAAAATTTTATTAATAACAGGTACAATTTGTAATTTTAGTATACATCATGAGTTATTACCGGCAACAAAACAGATACAAGCTAAACATAGGGCATGATGGCAATCCACTGGTTATGTTGATTGCCATTAATCTTGTTGTGTTTTCTGTACTCTCCTTTATTAAAGTTATTTATTTCTTCAGCCAGTCTTCCTTTGACGGGGCTGTTACAGAGCTTTACAATAAAAATATACTAAACTGGTTAATATTGCCTGCCGATTTAAGTAAGCTGGCCAGCAGACCGTGGACGCTACTTACACATATGTTTGTGCACGATAGCGTATGGCATATACTGGCCAATATGCTTTGGCTATGGGCATTTGGGCATATTTTACAATCCATTACCGGCTATAAGCGACTGGTTCCCATTTTTCTTTATGGCGCACTTGCCGGGGCCGTCGCATTCATTATATCGTATAATCTTTTGCCGCCTTTAAGAGCCAATGTAGCAGAGGCCAGGGCACTGGGTGCATCGGCAGGCATCATGGCGGTAGCAGTAGCCACTACGGTTTTTGCACCAGGCTACCGGGTATTTCCAATGATCAATGGCGGCATTCCTTTATGGGTTATTACGTTGCTTTTTGTAATAATTGATGTAGCCACTATACCTTATAACCAACCGGGTGCTCACATTGCACATTTGGCCGGCGCCGGTATGGGCTTTTTATTTGTATATATGTTGCGCAAAGGGCACGACTGGGGCAGCTGGATCAATAACTTTTTTTATTGGGTGGAAAATTTGTTTAACCCTGATAAACCTAAAAAAGGGAAAACAATCAAGCAACAGCTTTTTTACAAAACCAAAGTGCAGCCTTTTACAAAGACATCCAATCTTACCCAGCAGCGGATAGATGAAATTTTAGATAAAATAAACCAGCGGGGCTATCACTCCTTAACAGAAGATGAGAAAGAATTGCTAAAGCGGGCAAGTAAAGAAGAGTTGTAAATTGCACCAATGGCGGGCAAATACAGGCGGTTTGCAATACGGCTTTTTATTTTCTTAAATATACTGGCTGCAATTATCTTTTTGCTGGCTTGCCTGGCACCATATCTCAATCCTGAAAAGTGGTGGTTTATATCAATACTGGGTTTAGGCTTTACCTTGGTTATCTTAATTCTTATTTTATTTATTTTCCTTTGGCTGGTAATAAAGCCACGCTATATTTTTATTTCAATCATTTCTTTATTATCAGGTTATAAAAGTGTAGCCGTAGTTTTTGCAGTAAATAATGTGCATCCGTTTACCTATAGCAAGGCAAAAAACAGTTTACGGATTGCTACCTGGAATGTGGCGCGGTTTGTAGAATGGCGTCGCAACAACAACGCCGGTAGCCAAACGAGGCTTAAGATGATGAGCCTTATCAAACAGCAAAATGCCGACATTCTTTGTATGCAGGAATTTTTTACTTCTAAAGATTCTATATACTACAACAATATCAAATACATACAAGAGCAACTGGGCTATCCATACTACTATTTTTCGTGGGA
>JAICHT010000387.1 GCA_025924755.1 Chitinophagaceae bacterium
TCTCTGCAACTTCGATGACACCTTTGCCATCTTCCAGGAAAACCGGGATATAGATGGCATCATCCATTTTGCAGCTTATAAAGCGGTAGGCGAGTCGGTCGAAAAGCCTCTGATGTATTTTGAAAATAACCTGGGCTCGCTTATTAACCTATCCAAATGCGTGCAGGAATTTAAAATCCCTTGGTTTGTGTTTTCTTCTTCCTGTACGGTATATGGCAATCCCGACGAATCGATGGTAACGGAACAAACCCCTACAAAGCCGGCCGAATCGCCATACGGGTATACCAAACAGGTTGGCGAAACCATATTAACTGATCTCCAAAAAGTGGTGCCTACACAATTTATTCTATTAAGGTATTTCAACCCGGTAGGTGCACATCCTTCTGCACTTATTGGCGAGCTGCCTATTGGAAAGCCGCAGAACCTGGTACCGGTTATTACACAAACCGCTATTGGCAAAATCCCAAAAATGACTGTCTATGGCGATGACTATTCCACTCGCGACGGCTCTTGCGTAAGAGATTTTATTCATGTTTGCGATATTGCTCATGCCCATACGCTGGCTATAAAATATTTGGAAGAAAAAAGAAATACCAGCGGCCTGGAAATATTTAACCTGGGCACCGGCAACGGGGTAACGGTGCTGGAAGCTATCCATGCTTTTGAAAAAGTAAGCGGTGAAAAGCTGAACTATGAAATTGGTCCGCGCCGTCCCGGCGATGTAATATCAATCTATGCTAATAATGATAAAGCTAAAAATTTACTGAACTGGCTTCCGCAGCGTTCGCTGGATGAGATGATGGCGTCAGCATGGAAGTGGGAAAAACACCTAAAGCAGGACGAGCAATTATTTGCTTCAAACAATTCTGAATTGAATTAATTACTTAATCAACAGCCCTAACACTTAATTTTACCGTTCAACAATCCTATCATGTTAAAAGATATTCAATCTACAGGAAAAAAAGATACCCGCAGCGGCTTTGGAGATGGTATATTGGAAGCAGCCCGTAAAAACCCGGATGTGGTGGCCCTTACGGCCGATTTAGCCGGTTCGTTAAAACTGCATCCTTTTATAAAAGAATTTCCGGAACGCTTTATACAGGTAGGTATTGCAGAAGCCAATATGATGGGCATATCTGCTGGCTTAACTATTGGTGGCAAAATTCCCTTTGCTACTACGTTTGCCAACTTTGCCACCGGCCGTGTGTACGATCAGATCCGCCAGAGCATTGCTTATAGTAATAAAAATGTAAAAATATGCGCTTCGCATGCAGGTTTAACCCTTGGTGAAGATGGCGCTACGCACCAGATATTAGAAGACATTGGCATGATGAAGATGCTGCCCGGCATGACGGTGATTGTACCCTGCGATTATAACCAAACCAAAGCAGCCACTATGGCAATTGCCGACTATAAAGGCCCGGTGTACCTGCGTTTTGGCCGCCCTAGCTGGCCCATTTTCACAAAGCCGGAAGATTTTACGATTGGCAAAGCACAACAATTTTCCGAAGGCACGGACGTAAGCATTTTTGCCTGCGGCCATATGGTATGGAATGCCATACAGGCTGGCATTGCCCTGGAAGAAAAAGGTCTTTCGGTAGAAGTGATTAACCTGCATACTATTAAGCCCTTGGATAATGAAGCCATATTGAACTCTATACGCAAAACCCGCTGCGCTGTAACAGCAGAAGAGCATAACATTTTTGGTGGTATGGGCGATGCAGTGGCACAAGTAGCTGCTAAAAACTTTCCGGTGCCTATAGAATATATTGGTACTAAAGATACCTTTGGAGAGAGCGGTACGCCTGACCAATTATTAAAAAAATACGGTTTGGATGTACAGGATATTATAGCGGCAGCCGAAAAAGTGATGGCACGAAAAAACGGTTAACGAAACTTTAGATATCTTATAGAAATTCCATGTCTTCTGATATGGAATTTCTTTTGTTAAATGCTACTATAGTATGAAAGCACGATTGCAATTAAAACAGCAGAAGCAAGCTATTTTTAAAACAGAATATTACCTTTATTCTTTGATTAAAAGCAAATCCAATCATCCACTAAACAGTTTTACATGGCTTTAACCGACAGATCAGATGCGGAATTATTAATGCAGTTTCGCAACCCTGTTACTAAAGAACCGGCTTTTACTGCTATCGTTAAAAAATACCAGGAGCGCCTGTACTGGCACGTGAGGCGAATGGTGGTAGACCATGAAGATGCAAATGATGTATTGCAAAATGTGTTTATTAAAGTGTGGAACGGGTTGGAAAACTTTAAAGAAGAGTCGCAACTGTATACCTGGCTTTATCGTATTGCCACTAACGAAAGTTTAACATTTTTAGAGGGCCAGAAAAAACGAAGTGCCGTATCGCTAAGTGATGTAGAAAGCGGCTTGAGCAATAAAATAAAAGCCGATAAACATTTTGACGCCAAGCAATTGGAATGGAAACTGCAACTGGCCATACAGCAACTGCCCGAAAAACAGCGCCTTGTTTTTAACCTTAGGTATTATGATGAAATGCCGTACGAACAAATGAGCAAAGTACTGGATACCAGTGAAGGTGCATTAAAAGCTAGTTACCATCATGCGGTAAAAAAAGTTGAAGAATACATTATCAATCGTTAAACTATCCATACCAAAAAACGTCTTATTGCATACATGAACCACAGTTCCACTATATATGAAGAATTGAA
>JAICHT010000388.1 GCA_025924755.1 Chitinophagaceae bacterium
AGTATGCACCTTTTTATCCTGTTAAAGGCCTACGGAAAGCAAAACTATCAATGGCATCAAGTAGTTTTCTTTCATATTTATAGAAACAGAGCGCCAGGTTTTATCAGCAGTATTATTCGCTTGCATTATTCTATATCCGCTCATCACAATGTAAACAAGGATTGCTGCTTATTAAAATAACTTAGGATATGAGATGAATATTGATTAGGGCAAAACTCTAAAATGCCAACCAGTGATAATTTATCCTTCCAACCTTCTGCTGCTACTAAAGAAGCTCTTTATTCCTTTTTCGCTGCTGCTATGCTGCTCCGCACAGCTTCATGCACAAGAAGCGAAAATTTATGGTTCTGTAAAAGCTTCCGGTAACCCGGTAGAAGCTGCTACGGTTTCTTTACTTCGTGCTAAAGATTCGTTACTAACTAAAATTGCAGTTGCCGATAAAACAGGCGCCTATGCTTTTGAAAAAATAGCATATGGAAATTATATTCTAAAAGCAGAAGCCGTAGGTTTTGATAAAGCATATACCCGGTTAATAGAAGCTACGGCTGCAAAACCAGTAGTGCGGATGGATGATATCAATCTGCAGCCGGTTTCTAAAACTTTAAATGGCGTAAGCGTAACCGGCAAAAGGCCGCTTATTGAAAACAAGATAGATAAAACCGTAGTCAATGTAGATGCATCACCTACCAATACTGGCCTGTCAGCTTTAGAAGTGCTGGAAAAATCTCCCGGCGTAACCGTAGATAATAATGGCAACATCAGCCTGAAAGGTAAACAGGGCGTAGTAATATTGATTGATGATAAGCCGGCCTATCTAAGGGGAAGCGATCTTACCAATTACTTAAAAAATCTATCGGCCAACCAATTAGACCAGATTGAAATAATGACTCAACCTTCTGCCAAATATGATGCTTCGGGCAATTCGGGTGTTATTAATATTAAAATTAAAAAGAACCGAAACAGCGGACTCAATGGCACACTGGCCACCAGTGCCATCTTTGCTAAGTATTTTAAAAACACCAACAGTATAACCGCCAACTGGCGCAAAGGAAAAGTAAACCTGTTTGGAAACTATGGATACTCCTATTGGAATGGCTTTGAAGATTTATACCTGAATCGTAATGCAAGGTTGGATCGTTCGGTACCATTTAACCGCTACGTGGAGCAGCACAATTTTGGAAAATATGCAGGACGGCCGCAAAACTTTAAAGCAGGTATTGACCTGTTTGCCAATAAAAGAACAACATATGGTTTTGTGCTAACCGGCAATTTTGAAAATGATAAGTTTACTTCATTTTCCCGCGCTAATATTTACGACAGCGCCCACACTTTTGTACAATACAATACGGCCAATTCGCAAACGCATAACCCCTGGACAAACTTTGGTTACAATGTAAATTACAATCACAAATTTGATACTGCAGGAAGGGAAATTTCAGCCGATGCCGATTACATTTTATACCGGACAAAAGGCAAGCAATACTCGTACAATTATTTATACGAGGCAAATGATAAACCTACAGAAGACCCTTATCTTTTGCAAGGATACCTGCCTGCAAATATTGATATTTATAGCTTTAAAAGCGATTACAAACAACCGCTTAAGAAAGGGGCTACATTAGAAACCGGTATCAAATCAAGTTATGTAAAAACAGACAATGATGCACAATATACCCGCTACGATACACCGGGCCAGAAATGGCAGGTAGATACCAGCAGAAGCAATCATTTCATTTACAAAGAAAATATTAACGCGGCTTATATCAACCTGCAAAAGCAAGCTAAAAAGTGGGGATTACAACTGGGCCTTCGTGCAGAGCAAACCATAGCAGATGGTAACCAGATCACTAAGTATATTTCATTTCACAAGAACTATACAAAATTATTTCCTACTTCTTATATCAGTTACAAATTAAACGATTCCAATACGTTTGCCGTTTCGTATGGCAGAAGAATTGAACGTCCGGGCTACCAGGCATTAAACCCATTTCAATATCAGTTGGACCGATATACCTACCAGCAGGGAAATCCCAATTTGCAGCCACAGTTCAGCCACAATATAGAACTGAGTTATAACTACAAAGGCCAGCTGAATATTGCGGCTAATTACACTACTATATCCGATATTATTAATGATGTATTGATAACACTCCGGGAGCCGGGCGACTCTAACTATACCACTTACCTTACTACTCAAAATATTGCTTCCAGCAAGAACATAGGTTTATCCGTGAGCTATAATAAGCAATTGAAAAAATGGTGGACTTTAAATGCATTTGCCAATGTATATAACAACCAGTATAAAGGAGTGATTGATGCCGAAAATATTAATGTGAATTATACAGGTTTCAGCGCTAATATCAGCAGCCAGTTTAACCTGAAAAAAGGGTGGAGTGCAGAAGTCAGCGGATGGTATAACAGCAAAACGCTACAAAGCAGTGCCATACTGAGTTACCCGATGGGAATGTTTTCGATAGGAGGAGGCAAGCAAATTTTAAAAACCAAAGGCACTGTTCGGGTAAACATCCGCGACCCATTTTACATCATGCATTTTAAAGGGATTACTGATTTAAGCAAAGGCGTTACTACCATCGACAGTCATTGGGATAACAGGCGTTTTATAATTTCATTTAATTATCGCTTTGGAAAAGATACGAACCAGCCCACAC
>JAICHT010000389.1 GCA_025924755.1 Chitinophagaceae bacterium
ACCATTTAATGGGCTGGCTTAATCAAAGTTTAGTTGCTTATACCCGGTTGTTGCCTAAAGGCGTTGGTTATAACAACTATGCTTCTATTGGCCGTGTAGTTACCGCTCCCGCAGTAAGGCGTACAGGCGCCGGCAAATTATTAATGCAGGAATCCATTGCACAATTGTTCTGGTTATTTGGACAACAACCTATTAAAATAGGCGCCCAGCTTTACTTAAAAAAATTTTATGAATCATTGGGCTTTGTTCAAATAAGTGAAGTGTATTTAGAAGACGGTATCGAACACATTCATATGTTAAGGAATTCTTCATTTTAGATTTTCTAAGTGTATTAACGTAGTATGCAGAAATACCTGCAGCAGCGCTTGCATTAAAATAGCTGAATAGCTACTTTAGCCTCGTTATCCAATCCTTTAAAAAACCAAACTCAATTTCCATGAGAACAATTGTACCCTGCGTTCGTACATTAGGACTCATTTGCTTTTTAATTCTTTCTTACACTTCGTTTGCCCAGTCGTATGCGCCACAAAACAGCAATTGCGAAATTGGCGTAGGCATAGGGCCTATGTTTTTCCTTGGCGATTTAGGAGGCAACCATGGCAAAGGAACCACCTTTGTAAAAGATGTAAATCTTCCACTAACCAAAGTATCTAAAGGTCTTTATGCACAGGTATATCCTACAGAATGGCTTGGCCTGCGTGTAGCTATCAACCAAGGCGTTGTAGAAGGTTATGATAGCATTATTAATTCAAAAGGCGGCGATGAAGATTACCGTAAAGTACGCAACTTAAACTTTCGATCTAATATATGGGAAGCATACGGAGCCGTAGAAATTTATCCTACTGTTTTTTTAGAACAATATGACGGCTTGCAGGGAAAGCTTCGCCCATATGGACTTATAGGAGTGGGCTTATTTCATTTTAACCCACAAGGAATTTATTACGCTCCCAATGGTCAAAAACAATGGGTTGATCTGCAACCTTTGCGCCTGGAAGGCGAAGGCATGATCGAATATCCCAACCGTCAGCCTTACAAACTGACGCAGGTTGAAATACCGATGGGCGTTGGTGTTAAGTATTATTTACAGGAAAACTTTTATATAGGTTTTGAAATACTGCACCGCAAAACATTTACCGATTATGTGGATGATGTAAGCACTACTTATATTGACGGTGCTTTGTTTGACAAATACCTTTCACCCAAGCAGGCGAGAATGGCACAGCAACTGTATTACCGCGAAAATTTTACACCTAACGGTGGCGGACAGTTGTACCGTACACCTACCGATCCGCAAAGAGGCAATTCAAAGAATAATGACGCTTTCTTTTCCAGCCTGGTGCGCTTTGGCTGGAGGTTGAATGATAGAAACTCACCAGCCAGCCGTGCATCAAGGCAATTACGTTGTCCATCATTCTATTAAATTATTATTGATGAAAAAAAGTTTTCTTATTAAAATGTTTACGTTGGTATTGGTATGTAGTACTGCAAAGTTTGCAATAGCAAATAATGAAGTGGCGATAAACAGTACCCTATCCGATTCCCTGATTATTAAACCCAATTTGCTATTCAGGAAAAAAGCAGTAGTAAAACTTTCTCCTAATCCTACATACGACGGTACTATCAGTGTGACAGCTAACAACGAGGAAAACCTGCATTTTTATGTATTCGATTTGGAAGGAACGTTACTGCACCGCATTATACTAAATGGAAAAGAGAAAAAAGTAATACCTAACTTAATAAAAGGCACCTATACCTATGATGTTTTTAAGAACGATGAAAGTGTGGAAGAAGGGCAAATCATCGTTAAGTAAAATATAAGCACCAATAAGCGGCAGAGAGCTTAATAAAATTCAATACCTGGTTGATTAAACCATAATCCGTTCCCTATATACCCGTACATTAAAATTTTATTAATCACTCTCTGCCTCTACTTATTGGGTTTTAAATTCATTTATTGTTTTCGCTATAACTCTTACCCATCGCAGGAAAATTAGTGGAATCTTATATCAAGATGCCGCAAAATTTTTAGAGTTGTTGTAAAGATTTACTCAATCACTTCCTGCCTTGCATGGGTTTTATTATCAGGCTTTTTACCACTATTTTGCAAGCCTTGTTTGATTGTAATTTACTTCTTCCGTAATTCTTCCTTAAGAAACTGAGCTGTAAAACTTTTTTTATTTTTGGCTAATGCTTCCGGAGTGCCTTCAAACAATATTTTTCCGCCGCCCCCGCCGCCTTCCGGCCCTAAATCAATGATATGATCGGCTACTTTTATTACATCTAAATTGTGCTCAATTACTAATACGGTATTGCCCCTGTCTACTAATTTGTTCAGTACTTCCAGCAGGTGATGAATATCTTCAAAATGCAAACCGGTAGTGGGTTCATCTAAAATATAAAACGTTTTGCCGGTATCTCTTTTTGCCAGTTCGGTAGCCAGCTTTACCCGCTGTGCCTCGCCCCCACTCAGTGTTACAGACGATTGGCCTAAAGTAATATAGCCAAGGCCCACTTCTTCCAGCACGCGCAGCTTGTCAATGATTTTTGGGTGTCCGGTGAAGAACTGCATTGCCTCGCGCACGGTCAGGTTCAACACCTCATGGATGTTCTTGCCTTTATACCTGACCTCCAGCACACCGGGCTTGTAGCGCGCG
>JAICHT010000390.1 GCA_025924755.1 Chitinophagaceae bacterium
TGAGCCAAGTCAAAGTTGACGCCAGGTAACATTATCTGGAATGCAATGCTCATATTACCAGTTTGCGGATCAACTTTTATGAAGCTCACATTACCTTTGAAATTCTTTTTATAAGTGTTGATGGGAACGTCGCCATTATCGTTATCTGCAGGTACGCTAAAGCGTGTGCCTGCTACCACGTACTCGGTATTAGGCGTCACAAAAGCAGACGAGTGGTTACCGGCGCTGTTAGGTATTTCAATAATTTCAGTGGTACGAAAATTCTTCAAATCCAAACGGGCAATACGTGGAGTATTATTGCCATTGGCAAACAGCCAGCGGCCATCCAGCTCGCCATTGGTTTGAGAAAGATCCGGGTGGTGCAAATCATCCCAGGGAACAAAACCATGAGAAGAGTTAAGCATAGGCTTGGTTTCTTCGCTGTAACCATATCCGTTCTCAGGATTTACGGAGAAAACCGGAATGACGCGAAGTAAGCGGCCGGAAGGAATACCATAAACGGAAACCTGTCCGCTAAACCCACCGGAAACAAAGTTGTACAGTTCGTCGTATTTGCCTGGTGCAACATATACTTTTGATGCTGCATCACCGCTAATTGCGCCTTCTGCACCTTTTACTTTACAGCTTTGCATGCCACTAATAAGTGCGGCTGCTGATGCGGTAACTAAAAACGTTTTGAAAAATGAGTACCTCATAATTCTATGTTTAAATTTTGATGTAGATGAGAAACAAAGAAGAACTACAGCTTTTATCACTGAAATGATATATTGAAAACTGTGATTATTTTTTGTTTGCACCACTTTGATTGTTGTTTTATTAAGGACGTCCTTGTCTTTAATGAAGGCAAAAGTATTCGTGCAGGAAGAAACGTTCTGTGAGCAACGTCATTGTAAAGAATGATGTTGGTCAACTTGCCTTTGGGTAGGTAAAAATTACTTTTGTTCTGTTGTGGCAATGTGGTGATGCAAATAACCAACAATAAACCTTTCTATGATAGCATTGCAAAATTTTTGATAGTTTGTAACTTCAATCAATCAACTATTGATAAGTGCAAGCATATTGCAAGTTTTAATGAACTATCATCGGCACGATTTAAATTTTCGTATTATGAAAAGATTACTTGCACTACTTAGCCTGGCTATCGTATGGTGTTCTTGTACCAATCAAAACACCAATGAAAATTCTAAAATGGTGATGGGTTCCCCAAATGCAAAAGTTACCAATGTACCTAATACCCAGCGTACTATTAAAGGCCCGTTGGCCTATGCGCCACAAGTGCCTAAAATTCAGGATGGCGATACCGTGGAAGTCAAGTTTGATGTAACACACAAAATTTTTAATATTACCAATGCCACACCTTTTACCGCCTGGACGTTTGGAGATTCTATTCCGGGCCCGGTATTAAGAATTCGCGTGGGGCAAACAGTAAAGTTCTCTATGACTGACCGCTCCAACGAAGTAGCAGGTATGGCTATGAATATGGAGCCTATGAAGCCAATGCAACACTCTATTGACTTTCATGCAGCCATGGTAAATCCTGCCGATAAATACAGAAGTATTCAGCCAGGCGAAACTATCAGTTTTACCTGGACGGCAAATTACCCCGGCGTATTTATGTACCATTGTGGCACACCTATGGTTTTATTGCACATGATCAGCGGCATGATAGGTATGGTGATTGTTGAACCAAGGGGAGGTTATCCTGATAAAGCAGACCAGGAATTTGCCATTGTGCAAAATGAATATTATTTAAAACAGAGCGGCGCATTATTTGTTCCGGATACATCAACAGCCCGAATTAAGCATCCTACTTATGTAACCTTTAATGGTAAGCCTGCACAATACGCTATTCATCCTATTCATGTAAAAGCAGGTGAAAAAATACGATTGTATTTATTAAATGCGGGTCCTAATAATGCTACCAGCTTTCACGTAATAGGGACCATTTTAGACAAGGTATGGTTTGATGGCAATCCTAAAAACGAAATGGAAGGTATGCAGGCCGTATATCTTGGCCCCGCAACAGGCGCAGTGGTAGAATTTGTATTGCCGGAAAAAGGGAAATACACTTTTGTAGATCACTCCTTTGCCGATGCGGAAATGGGTGCACAAGGTATATTTCAGGCAGATTGATTTTGTAATTTGTTGGGAGAAGCGATTACAATACTATTCCCCTAACCAAAGTTTACTATAGCATCCAATCAATAAAAATACATGAACAACAGAAAGGACTTATGGATTACCCTATCACTCATCAACCTTTGCATTGTAGCATTTTTTGGAATGATGCTTCGGAGCAAGTTCGTTTTTTCGTTACCCTCTATTGATTACAGAAGCTTTTTAAGTGCCCACTCACATTTTGCATTTGGCGGATGGGTAGGAATGGCCTTATTTACTTTGCTTGTTTACGAATTGCTTCCGGAGCCCTTACGCGATAAAAATATATATCAATGGCTTTTAGGTGGCATTGAAATAACTTCTTTAGGAATGGCCTTTACTTTTCCTTTTGAAGGATATGCCGCCCTTTCTATTACTTTTTCCTCGCTGTTTTTATTTATTGCCTATATCTTCTGCTGGCGATTTTTTAAGGATGTTGTTAAAGCAAAATTATCGAAGCCCGTACATTTATTGGCATCAGCCGCAA
>JAICHT010000391.1 GCA_025924755.1 Chitinophagaceae bacterium
GATTATATGCTTGTAAATGCAGAGTCCACACCCGGAACCATTTATGTAGATACTGTAACAGGTTTATGCAGCAATACCACTTACCAGTTTTCGGCATGGATAACCAGTGTGATGCAGGTATATACCTGCAACGGAACTGCGTTGTTGCCCGATATTATTTTTACAGCTGAAACTGCATCAGGTCAGGTAATCGCCAGCTATAGCACTGGTAAGTTGCCTCTAACCGATGATAAGCAATGGAAGCAATATGGACTGTCGTTTAAAACTTCTGCTGCTGCAGATGTAGTAGTACTCCGCCTTAAAATAAATGCAGCATTTGGCTGCGGAAGCGCTTTTGCATTGGATGATATTAAACTACAGGTATGCGGCCCACCGGTAGCGGTAACTATTAACGGAAGCAACAGTTCTTTTATTGAAGTTTGCGCAGATTATACAGATTCATATACACTTCAGGCTTCTTATGGCGCAGGCTTTACCGACCCCATTGTTCAATGGCAAAACAGTGTAGATTCAGGTGCTACTTATACCAATATACCCGGCGAAAATTCTGTTACCTACCAGATGCCTAAAAGATCCGGTGGCGTTATTTTATATCGGATACTGGTAGCGGAACGACAGAATATCAATTCGCCCAAATGCAGAATCACTTCCAATGCTATTTATACCAATATTCATCCTTTGGTAGCGCACCAGCCGCCACGTAATATATTAGGATGCCTTGGTAAAAACCTGGTCTTGCCCTACCCCGATGAACTTGCCCAAACAGTGGCCTGGAGCGGTCCGGACAATTATAATTCCAATAATGCTTTGTCTGTTGTTCCGGATATTAGCTATGCAGATACGGGCATCTATAAGTTGAAGCAGGTGTTTGATTATGGATGCACAGCGCTCGATACTTTCTATTTAAAAGCATACCCGGGCGCCACCATTTCCGCACAGTCTGAATATAATTTATGCGAAGAAAAAACCGTAACGCTTACTGCATCCGGCGAAGGCAATTTTAAATGGACGCCTTCCGACAACTTATCTAGCGATGCCGTACCCAACCCTGTTTTAACTCCGCATGATTCCACCTTATATAAAGTAACACTTACCAATTCTTTTGGGTGTAAAGATTCGACATTAGTAACTGTAAATGTTTTTAAAAAACCATATGCCAATGCCGGCAGTGATGTAACTATAATTAAAGGCGACACCGCCAAGCTTAACGGAGTAGTAAAAGGATCGGCCATTAACTTTTATTGGTCGCCATCCACTTTTATCCAGGATAGTCACTTAATCAGTCCCAAAGTTTTTCCGGCTGTTGATATGGAATATACCCTATACGCGGTTTCTACTGTAGGATGTGGTACGACAAGTGCTACCATTAAAATAAGAGTTTTTGATAACATCTATGTGCCCTCTGCGTTTACGCCCAATAATGACGGGTTAAACGATAAGCTGAATATAGTGCGGCCATCCGGTTACCAGCTACTTACGTTTGTAATCTATAACCGGTGGGGAAATATAGTTTACTCCGGTACCAATGCCACAGATGGATGGGACGGCACTGTAAACCATACCCCGCAAGACCCTGGGATGTATGTATACTTTTTGGAAATGCAGAATCCATCGGGTAAAAAATTTACTAAAAAAGGCACCATTACTTTAATACGATAAATTTGAAACTGCTACTATATTGGCAGTTTCAAACATTGTCATTGTTTATTGTTCTTAATTGACGATGTTGTTTAAACTTAGTATATTTGTTAACTGAATGGTTAAAACATATGGTTAAATCAAAAAAAGACCAGTCCCCCGAAGAAAAGATACTGACAGCCGCAAAAAAGGTTTTCCTGGCAAAAGGTATGGACGGTGCCCGTATGCAGGATATTGCTGATGAAGCCGGTATTAATAAGGCCCTGTTACATTATTACTTCCGTAGCAAGGAAAAGTTATTTGAAACCATCTTTTTAGAAGTAGCCAATGCTTTTGTACCTAAAGTAATTAAGCTCTTTGAAGAGGACACTACGGTATTTGAAAAAATAGAAATCTTTTGCAGGGAATATATTAACCAGATTATGCAAACACCTTATGTACCGATTTTTATTTTAAACGAAATCAACAAGCAACCGGAAGCCTTTTTAAAAAAAATACTAACAGGAAGAAATATACCGGTAGAAAAATTTTTGGCGCAACTGCAAAAGGAAATCAAACAAAAAATTATTAAGCCAATTGAACCGGTTCAGTTGCTGTTAAATGTACTATCGCTTTGCTTATTTCCATTTGTAGCCCGGCCTATGATTCAATTAATAACAGGAATGGATAAAAACAGCTTTATGGCAGTAATGGAGCAGCGTAAAAAGGAAGTACCGAAACTAATTATTGAGTCTATCAAAAAATAAAAATTTTTATGTCCCGATTAACTATTTGGTTAAATAGAGTGGTTAATATAGCGGTTGTAGTAACCTTTATTTTTTGCCCTCATTTTCTCCTGGCCCAGCAAAGGCAAACTATTTCATTAGGAGAAGCTTTTGGCTTGGCAGAACAAAATTATCCCGCTATTAAACAAAAAGATTTAATCCGGCAAACACAAAGGTTATCTATTGAAAATTTAAGTACCAACTTTCTGCCACAATTTACGGTTAATGGCCAGGCTA
>JAICHT010000392.1 GCA_025924755.1 Chitinophagaceae bacterium
GAAAGCCAATGATGATATGAATAACTATAAATGTTATAGCTAATCCTATTTGTCCCAGTCCATATTCGTCATGTCCTGTTATCAATTTAGAATAATATAGTACAAACACGATATACAATATAAATAGGATTGTATGTGCAATAAATAGCTTTTTAAATGAATTTACCTTTGCTGTCATTACCCAAGTTGCAAACAGCAAGAACGGTGAAATAATTATTGCGATAAAAAATAATTTATCCATTTAGTTTTTAATGTTATAAGACTGCTTCTGCATTGCGCATAACAGTAAATATCCGCAATAATACTGAGCTTTCAAAGCTTTTGCAAAAGTTGCTTATCTACTCAGTATCATCTTTTTATAAGGTTCGTTCTCATGTTACAAAACTTTGCTCATTATATAATAGTAATATAATAAACTATAAGTATACGAACCTTACTTTATCTTTTCTTGGTCAGGATGTCAACAGTAACAAATCACAAAAAGGTATTACAACGAAGCCTGGATACGGTTTACAAAAAACCAGCTGCCGCCATTGTATGCCTGCATGCCGTTTGAAAGTAACAGGTTTACAGTGTTGATGCAACTGAACGTAAATGGACCGCAAATAATAATTGGAACATTCATCTGTTGCAGCTTTTCAATATTAAGTGCTACTATTTCTTTTGGAATATTGAGCGAACCGGGCACATGGCCGCTATCAAAAAGATGCGGCTCCCGGATATCAATAATAACAGCACCATTTAGTAATGCGCCTTTTAATTTGCGGCGGCGCATAGCTACAAAAATTCCAATGTTTATCATAATTAACTGGTAACGGCTTTCGTAATTTTCCGTTCGCCTATTTGCTGGCGCCACATGGCATAGTACAATCCTTTTTCAGCCAGCAATTCTTCGTGGCTGCCGGTTTCCACCACTTCGCCACGCTCCAGTACATATATCCGGTCTGCATGCATAATGGTAGAGAGCCGGTGGGCAATTAATATGGTGATTTGATTATTTAAAGAAGAAACATTACGAATGGTTTTGCTAATTTCTTCTTCGGTGAGAGAGTCGAGTGCAGAGGTAGCTTCGTCAAACATCAGCAGTTTAGGTTGGCGCAATAAAGCACGGGCAATGCTCAGGCGTTGCTTTTCGCCGCCAGATAATTTAAATCCTCCTTCGCCAATCATCGTTTCAATACCTTTTTCCGCACGGGCCAGTAAGTTTTGGCAGGATGCTTTATTCAGGGCTTCAATCACATCCTCTTCGGTAGCGGCAGGGTTTACAAACGTCAGGTTTTCTTTGATGGTGCCCGAAAACAATTGCGTGTCCTGCGTTACAAAACCAATCTGGTTGCGCAGGTCATCAAAGTTGATGCTGGTTTCATCAATACCATTGTAAAGAATGTTACCCTCCAGCGGACGGTACAAACCTACCAGCAGCTTCATTAGTGTGGTTTTACCGGAGCCCGAAGGCCCTACAAAGGCAATGGTTTCGCCAAGCGTAGCGTGAAAACTGATATCGTCAATCGCTTTGTGCTGAGCGGTTTGATGTTTAAAACTTACATGGTTAAATTCAAGGTCTTTGATAGCTCCCAGATGCCTCGGGTGCGCAGGTTGCTGCTCCGGTGTTTTTTGCATCAGTTGCTTAAAATTATTCAGCGATGCTTCCGCTTCGCGATAGCTTAAAATAATATTACCAATATCCTGCAGCGGGCCAAAAACAAAAAAGGAAAAGATCTGCATCGTTACCAATTGCCCCGCATTCATCTGGTCTTTAAAAATAAACCACATCAGCATAAATAATATTACCTGCCGAAGCGTATTTACAAAAGTGCCTTGCACAAATGATATGCTGCGGATGCGCTTTACTTTGGTAAGCTCCAGCCCCAGAATTTTGTAAGTGTTCTGATTTAAGCGGTCCACTTCCTGCTCGGTTAACCCCAGGCTTTTTACCAGCTCAATATTGCGGAGCGATTCGGTAGTACTGCCGGCCAGCGAGTTCGTTTTGGCAACAATATTTTTTTGAATGCTTTTTACTTTTTTACTCAATACATTACTGATAACCGCCAGTATAATAATACCACCATAGTATATAAACGGAAGCGACCAGTGAATGCTAAATGCAAATACACCTACTATTACAATACCTACCAAAACCGTAAAAAGAATATTTACAAAGTAGGTCATAAACTTTTCACTATCGGCCCGTACTTTTTGTAAGATGCTGAGTGTTTCGCCGCTGCGCTGGTCTTCAAATTCCTGGTAAGGCAGTTTCATGGCGTGTTGCAGGCCATCGGTAAAAACTTTGGCGCCAAATTTCTGCACAATGACACTCAAAAAATAATCCTGAAAGTTTTTGGCAATGCGGCTTATCATGGCTACGGCTATAGACCCCAGCAACAAGGCAATAACACCATACGGTTTTGAAAAAGAATAAAAAAAGGTATGCAGGGTATAGCCGGTTTTATCATGCGCATAGTTGTTGGCCAGGTTGACCAACTTACCAAAAATGATAGGATCAATGAGTGAAAAACCAATATTGAGCGCCGCTAGCAGCAGCACTAAAAATACCAGTAGTTTATAAGGCTTTAAATATTGTAATAAGATTTTCATGTTGTGATTTATAGCTTCTTCAAATAACTTTTTATAGACCAGC
>JAICHT010000393.1 GCA_025924755.1 Chitinophagaceae bacterium
TGATCAATCAGTTTAGCTTTTTGCTTTAAGGTATATTGCCGAACCTGCTGATACACTTTATTTACCAATCCTTTATTAATATTAGTATGAGAAATATAATCCGGTGATTGATAATATTTACCAATGGTCACTTCATCCGGTGCATCTTGCGTAAAACGCAAACTGCAATTACGGCATTGCCATATAACAAATGGTTCGCCACTTACCGAATAATCTTTAACGGTAAGCAGCGGATCAATAGCGGTACTGCCGCAGACCGGGCACTCGGTATAATGCACTTTACTCATAAATAACCAGGCACAAAGGCACAAAAAATTTTAATATCAATGATAGGTTGGCGCAGGAGCTGCAGGATTTATTTTTTGCTGGTAGCCAGAGGCAGATGGCTGAAAATTATTAGCATACAAGTAATAGCCGATAAAAGCAAGGGCAATTGCAGCAATGATCAGTCCAATGATTATAGTATATTTTTTTGCCGGCAGTGCCGCTTTTCGGTCATCAACTATAATAGCCCTGTCTCTTGATGTATGCGCTTGCACTTCCAGGTCACCAATCAATACGGTATGCGTAGTATGGTCGCGTAAAACCCGGTGCGCTTCTATTGCTTGCAGCGACGGCAACGCAATGGTATCGGAACTAAAAAGTATCACTCCGTTTTCGTATTGCCATTGCCCGATACCATTCCAGGTAAAGGGTTGCTGCTGAATGCGGCGGCGGAGTGCAGCGCCAAAATTATTTAACTGATTGGAAACGGTTCTTTCATCCTTTTCTGAAGCCGCTGCTATATAGTGTATTTGATGAGGGTCTGCATCAGCTTCGTCTGCAAACTGCACGGTGTACACTGGCGGATGGATTACTTTGTCAGCGATATTTAAAGCAGCCGGTTCCGCTATTAATTGAAGCCCTCCAATATGCGGTATGGCTACTTTTTTAAAATGAAGCAAATATTTTGTAAGAAGAGAAAACACTATTTTTTATTTTGAGCGAACGAAAATACAACACCGCCCATAAAGTTGAACCCATAAACCGGGTATTGGTTCCAGCGTTGATATTGATTATTAAAGATATTGTTGAACTGCGCCCATAGCTTTACATTTTTTACAATAGTAAATTCGGCACCGGCGCCTAAATCTACCGAGCCCGACGACTTGCCTTCATCAGATTTTGTACGATACCATGTTCCGTTATATGCATACAGATCGCCTTTAATAAATAAATCTTTCATTACCTGTATACGTACATTTGAATTCACTTCTATTGGCAACAAACCATAAGCCTTTCTGTTATCGGTTAAGTTCATAAAATGGTTAACCGTTACTTTAGAAATCCATGAAAATTTTTCGCCAATGGTATAACCCACTTCACCATCCACATGAATTACCTTCATCTGCGACTCATTTACCACCATAAACGATTTTCCACTCATAGTATCATTTACAAACAATGGCTGGTTATTATATTTATCATACCCGAGTTTGGCACTATAATTCAGGTTGTTCCCTGCAGCGCCTTTAATGCCCACGTAGCGTTCTTCAATACTGGTGTTTAAAAGATTGGTTGGAGGCCATATCCATGGATTGATACCTGCTAAATATTGATAAGATGTTTTTCGCACATATCCTATCCAACCCAGTTGCAGTGCCAGCCGCTGGTCGGTAGTGCTGATTTCGGCCATCACATTTGGAAATAGCTTAAAGGTGCCATTGTTCCAGGATGGTTTAATACCCACATGTAAAAAGGCATTTGGTGTTTTAAACAATATGGTAGGTGTCAATGCAAAAATACTGTTGTTGATATTGGATTTGGCTTTTGGCCGGTAATGCGTCAGGTCGGCACTGGCAGCCACATCTACTTCAAAAACCCGCCCTACTGATTTTTGCATCGGAAGATTGATATAAGTATTGGTTTCATTGTTATTCAACTGGTCGTGAAAAACATCCATCTTTACTTCCGGCTGATAGGAAATGCCATATTGTGTTTGATTGATATTGTGGAAGCTAACGCGACCTCGCCATGTTTGAAATTTTACCTTAAGCGAGTCTTTGGAAAAAGCTAAAGTATCCGGCTGATACCCATATTTATAATAGGTTTCCTGAAAGTTGCCGATACGTCCATCCCACTCTAAATTTTTCACCTGATAAAAAGCGGTGGCATCTATATTGGTATTGGCAAATTTTTGATAAGGCCGTTTACCTTCCGACGATATGTGCCGGCCATATAAAGTAAAGCCTGCGGTTTTGCCGTCACCCAAAGTAATACCCGTTTCCAGGTACGGTGTTTTTAAAGTACCAAAGCCTGCTTTTACATAACTCTGGTTGTTGAATACACCTAACGTATCTATCTGCAAAGCCAGCGGCCGCAGTGACCCCGGCTGATAGGGCATTGACAGGTTTTGATTCGGTATATTGTATTGCAAGCGGGGCCTTGAAGTGTCTGCTGTAGGCGGCGAAGCATTAAAATTAATTTTTGCAGCGTCTTTCAGCACCGGCTTGAAAGTGGATGTGATATTGACTGACTTCCGCTTTGTAGTATCCTGGGCAAAAGAAGTGCTGGCAGTAAAAACAACAGCGGCTGTTAGGGCTAGTTTAATAAATAATTTTGTTTGCATTAAA
>JAICHT010000394.1 GCA_025924755.1 Chitinophagaceae bacterium
AGCAATCGCTTCTTCATAATGCTTTAATACAGATTCTTTATCCTCGGGGTGAATTAAATTTATAAATTGTTCAAAAGATGCTGGTTCGCCTTTAGGAAGTTCATAGATATTATATAATTCATCAGACCATGTGGTGACCTGTGTGGTATAGTTGTATGTCCAGTTTCCTAGATGGGCAATGGCCTGAGCCTGCTTGTATAAATTTTCACTGGCCTGTAATTGTTTAATCAGACGCTGATGTTCGGTAATATCCTGTTCCGAACCCAATATGTTTATTAATCTTCCTTCTTTATCGCGTTGGGTCTGTGCTATAGAGCGTAATGTTTTTTCTGCGCCCTCTCTTGTTACCACTCTAAAAGTATAGTCAATATAATCTTCTTTATCAGGGTTGTTAATGCTATTTTCTATAAACTCCCTGTCATCCGGGTGTATAAACGATATGAATTTTTTTATAGTAATTTCTTCCGACTGCGGCTCCAGCCCGTATATTTTATAAAGTTGATCCGACCATTCTAATTTGTCGTCGTGTACATTCCAGTTCCAGTTGCCCATATTGGCCAAAACTTCTGCCTGTTTATACATAAATTCATTGAGCTGCAGTTTTTGCATCAGGGTTTGAAAGACTGTTACATCCTGTATCGTTCCTACCAAATGTGTGGCTTCCCCGGATTCATCCAGTATCAGTTTTCCTATGGCGTGTAATATTTTGGTGTTTCCTTTTTTTGTGATGATGCGATAATAAAAGTTGAAAGGCGTATTGGTATTAATACTTTCCAGCATTTTTTTCTGTACACTATCCCTGTCGTCGGGATGGCGCAAATTTATTATTTCATCGTAGCTGATAGTAGTATATGGAGCTTCAAAATCGTAAATTTTATTAAGTTCTTCTGTCAACTCAATCTCGTTGGTTTTCAGGTCCAGTGTATAATGGCCTATATGGCTTAAAGCCTGCGCTTGCTTATACCGTTCTTCGCTTTGCTGCAGCTTTTCCAAAAAGCTGCTTCGTTCTGTAATGTCCATTACAATGCCGGTAATTTTTACAGCGCCATTTTCATGGGTAACCTTTCCTCTTGACCATAAAGTTTTGTAGCCATTTTGACCTAAATATTTATATTGGATTTCATAAAAGTTGGTTGTATGAACCGCATTATAAAATGCATTTTTTAAAGCGGCTCTATCACCTGGATGCACTTTGCCAAAAAATTGCTCTAATGAATTAAAAGAAGGTGATTCGAAAATTTGTTTCAACTGTGCCGATAGTACTCCCTGCCTTGTAGTTAAGTTCCAGTCGTAGCTGCCCATACCGGCTACTTCCTGCGCTTCCACTAATTGCTCTTCTCGCTGCTTTAGCTGTTCTGCAATAATTTTTTCTGTGTTGATATTAAGCACATTGCCAATAATTTCAACAGGCTCGCCGTTTTCATTGCGTTTAAAAACTGATATATAACTTCGCATCCATAAATAAGTACCGCTCCTGCTTTTTAACCGGCATTCAAAAGCCTTCACTTTTCCATTAGTATCCGAAATACTTTTTAAAGCAGCCAATGCACCTGGTAAATCATCCGGGTGAATAAAGCCGGCCAGTGCATTTCGCTCTGTAAGTAGGAGCGCTGTATTTTCTGCACCTATATATTCCTTTACTCTTTCGTTTGTAAAAATGATGCGGTTATTAGTAAGATCATATAGATAAATCATCCCCGGTGCTGCGTTGGTGATGCGTTGTATCCTGTCGGCTTGCTCTTCGATGCGGCTGTTCAGCAAATTCATATACGTTTGTGTATATACATTTTGCGCTTTCAATAAATACAGATCAATTTCACTAACCAAATTCAACACCTGCACGGCGTCTTTACAATAACCAGCCAGAAAATGCGTAAATGTTTTTTTTCTCAGGTATGTAAACCCCGTAATATCTTCAGCCGTTACTTCATTGCTTTTTATAGATGGCAGTTGATTGGTGAGCCATTTTTGTTGCGAATCCAGTATTTGCGCGGCTGCATTATTATCGGCCAGGTAGTGCAGGAATTCTATTGAGGAAGCTGTAGTTTGGGCTATTAACTGGTCGGTAGAAAAACCTTCCATTAATTTTAAAAGAGGCATTTGAAGTTCCCTGGAGTATTGTAATTGTATATGAACATACTCATTTAATTTATAATCAACCAGGTACCGGGCAAAGCCAGGCAAATAAGTAAAATTGAGGTCAGAAAAATCAGTATTAAGTGTTGTGTCCACAGTTAGATTTCTTACATTAAAAACAAGGCGTTATGGATAGATACCCCGGTCATAATCAATAGAATAAACTGTTGTATCCGGCAATAAATTTACAAGTAAAATTCTTTCGCCAACCTTTGAAGTTTTATTTTGTTGAGTATTATTAGGTGAGGCCTGATATTTGATTTTCTGTTACACATTTAAATGTAAAAACCTGTTATGCTGGGATTGGCGTTTATTATTGCTTTTATTGTATACTTTATAAAAGCAACTACCTGGAAAGGAATGATTTTTCATCCTGTTATTGAAAAGCTGGAAGGGCTGCCTGTAAAATTGAAAAAGCCTTTGTTTGATTGTCCGGTATGTATGACGCCCTGGTGGGGCACTGTTGTGTATTTG
>JAICHT010000395.1 GCA_025924755.1 Chitinophagaceae bacterium
AATGAAGGAAGTGAGTTTGTGGTTCAATTACCAATTCCCAATTAGTTAGACAATCAGGCACACAATATTTCCTGGCTGGACAATCCCTTTATTTGCTGCAATTCATACGACGAATCATTATTTAATAAATCCGTCGTATAAAATGTTTACTACCGTTTTAGTCACTTCGTTATAGCCGTCATCCACTACGAGGTTCATGCCATTGGTAATGGCTACTATTCCAAATTTTTCTTTTGGCTGCCAAAACATAATGCTGTATAACCCGTAAGCAGAGCCGGTATGGCCTTTCATTGTTTTGCCGGGGATCAGGTCGTGTTTAGTTTCAATGGCAAGCCCATAACCACCGTCGCCATCTGAAACCTTTCGCTGCATTGTTTTTGCGCTTTTCCGGCTGATAATCCTGGTTCCTTTATATTCACCATAGTTCATGTGCATCGTCATGTACTTCGCAAGGCCGGCAGCCGATATTTTCATGCCACCGGTTGGAGAAAACACTGGTGTGCTTATACCCATTTTGTAATGATCCATTATGTTTCTGTTTTGCCGGTAGGCATCATCGGCGGCAGTATATTTTTTTGTTGCAGGATCATATTCATACAATGTTGCCAACCTTGATGAATCAAGCGCAGCAACTTCATAGCCGGCATATACATGTAAAGGGTCAAGGATATGTGTTTTGATATAGTGATCAAATCGCTCGCCGGAAGCCCGCTCAATAATACCGCCGATAATGTTGTAATTGTAATTGCAATACTGATAACCTTCCCCGGGTGCATAGTTGTTATAGCATTCAGCCCAATTGGCGCTTTTTGACGGGTTGATAGAATCGTAGGTAAAATAACCGTGGCTATCATTTAAGGATGAAGTGTGCGACATCAGCATTTTTAATGTGATTACCTTCCCCGGAAACTTTGGATTGCGTATCTGAAAACCTATCAGCTTACTTACATCCTCATCGAGGGAAAGCTTTTTTGCCTGCACTAATTGCATAATGGCCGTAGCGGAAAAAGATTTTGGAAATGGAAGCAATGCGAAACATATCGTTGTCAGTTAACGGCGTACCCGTTGCTATATTTTTTTTACCAAACGAATGCGTATAGATCATTCGTCCTTTCTTAACTACCGCTACAGCAAGGCCTACCATTTGATAATGTTGCATCAGGCTGTCTATCCTGGCTTCGGTTTGCTGCACCTGAGCATTTGCTTTTTTATAAAAGCCCGGTAGCAACAGGTATAATAATATCGGAATGGTGTGAAGTGGTTTCATATGAAGAAGTTGCGACAAGATACAAAAAAGCAATAAAGAAGACTGTACGTTTCTGTTGATTTCATAAGCAAAAGACATAAAAGCATTTATATCAATAAATAATTGCTTAACTTTTCCGCGTCTCTGATCGCGGTGGTGGCTGTGTGAATTTGTTTCGCTTTAGGCTTTTGGTAAAGCGGAAAGGCTACAGGGTTACACTCAGGGATGGGATACATACAGGATCTTTTCAGATTTAATATTCACAAGAGAAAAATAATATGAGCACGAGTTTTAAAAAAGGAACAGCCGCCGTGTGGGCGGGTGAAGGCAATGTAAATACCGCTGGCGCAGCCACTACACCTATCGTCAGTAGTGTCGCTTTTTCCTATACCGATTTAGATGAATGGTACGAGGTTTCCAAAGGCAACAGGGAAGGCTATATTTATAGCCGCAATACCAACCCGACCGTAGCAGCCCTGGAAGAAAAAATTCGTGTACTGGAAAATGCTGAAGCTGCTACTTCTTTCGCAACAGGGATGGCGGCTATCAGCAACAGCCTGTTTACTTTTTTAACAGCCGGTAAAAAGGTGGTTTCGATCAAAGATTCTTATGGAGGCACCAGTAAACTCTTTCTTGATTTTTTGCCAAAATACGATGTAGACGTAGTGCTATGCGACACAACCGATCAAGAAGGGCTGGAAGCTGCCATATTAAAGGGCTGCGACGTGGTATATCTTGAAACACCTACCAACCCCACCCTAAAAATTATCGATATTGAAAGATTAAGTAAAGCCGCCAAAAAGGTGGGCGCCATCGTGATGGTGGATAATACCTTTGCCACGCCCATCAATCAAAGTCCTTTGGAGTTGGGAGCTGATCTGGTGTTGCATAGCGCCACCAAATATTTATGCGGCCATTCTGATGCGATGGGAGGCCTGCTGGCGGGAAAGAAAAAACTGGTACAGCAAGTATTTCAATTTCGCGAAATAAACGGCGCAACCCTACAGGCAGACCCGGCTTATATGATCGCCCGTGGCATGAAAACGCTGGAGTTACGAATTGAGCGCCAAAATGCTTCCGCTTTAAAAATCGCCAGGTATTTAAAGCAGCACGATAAAGTAAGCGATGTATTTTATCCCGGCCTTGAATCCCATAAAGATCATAGCATTGCTGCCCGGCAAATGCGCGGCTTTGGCGGCATGATGAGTTTCTCGTTAAAAGGCGGATGGCCTGGGGTAAAGAAGTTTTTACCAGCTTTAAAGCTTGCTCATCTTGCAGCAAGTCTGGGTTCAGTAAGCACTTTAGCAGGGCCGCCACGCACAACAAGCCACGTGGAATTGACGGAAGAACAGCGCCGGC
>JAICHT010000396.1 GCA_025924755.1 Chitinophagaceae bacterium
ATAATCATTGAGCGGCGTAACGGTTACGCCTTTTGCTTTCCCGGATGAAGAATGAATAAACTGCACCTCGCCATTTTGATTGCTCACAATAAGCCCCATATGGCCTACAAAGCGTTCGGTGCTGTCGGTGCCTGTAAATAAAATAATATCGCCCCGCCTCGCATTTGTTACCGGAATTTCTTCTCCTACATTAGTAAACTCGATGGAAGAACGCGGCACTTTAATATTAAAGTGGTTAAACACATGTGTAATAAATCCGGAGCAATCTAAGCCCACATTCGGGTCAATGGACGCATATTGATATGGCACGCCTATTAAGGTTTCTGCATAGGTTACCACTTTATCAGGGTCTGCATTCCCGGTATTGATGATCACACCTTTTGGCAATGCCGTATCAATATCAGTGATGGTAGGTACCGGTGGCAATACAGGCGCTGTGGTCACGCTGTCTATACTCGTTTTAATAGTATCTGTCATTATGGTTTTAGAATCGGTAGCCGGTATGCAGGAATTTATTTTAATGATTGGAATAAACAAGGTGCAGATAAACAATCGCTTCATTTTTGTAGAGATTAAGCCATTCCCGGTGCAATTTTCGGGCTAACTTTGCGGCACTTAATTTCTTTATTATGGATTACCGTATAGAAAAAGATACCATGGGCGAAGTGAAGGTGCCTGCTAATGCATACTATGGCGCTCAAACCCAACGCAGTATTGATAATTTTAAAATAGCACAGGATATTAACCGGATGCCGAAAGAAATTATCCGGGCGTTTGCTTACTTAAAAAAAGCGGCGGCTCTTACCAATTTTGAAGCCGGGGTTTTGCCTAAAGAAAAGCTGGATTTAATATCAAAAGTGTGTGATGAAATTTTAGCAGGAAAGCTGGATGATTATTTTCCACTGGTGGTATGGCAAACGGGCAGCGGCACGCAAAGTAATATGAACGTAAACGAAGTAGTAGCTTACCGGGCCCATGTATTAAACGGTGGTCAATTAACAGATAAAGAAAAAGTATTGCATCCGAATGATGACGTTAATAAATCACAATCATCGAACGATACGTTTCCGACAGCCATGCATATTGCAGCCTACAAAATGCTGATGGAAGTGACGATACCGGGTATTGAAAAACTCCGTAATACACTGGCGCAGAAAAGCAAAGAATTTATGCAGGTGGTAAAGATTGGCCGTACGCATTTTATGGACGCCACACCACTTACCGTGGGGCAGGAATTTAGCGGCTATGTATCACAGTTAGATCATGGATTGAAAGCTATTAAAAATACGCTGGCGCATTTATCGGAATTAGCATTAGGCGGCACAGCCGTAGGAACCGGCATTAATACACCTCCCAACTATGCCGTAAATGTGGCAAAGCATATTGCGCAATTAACCGGACTGCCTTTTATTACCGCCGAAAATAAGTTTGAATCGCTGGCGGCACACGATGCTATTGTAGAAGCACATGGTGCGTTAAAAACGGTAGCTGTAAGCCTGATGAAGATCGCCAATGATATCCGCATGTTATCGTCCGGACCACGCTCCGGTATTGGTGAACTTTTTATTCCGGATAATGAGCCGGGTTCTTCTATTATGCCGGGTAAAGTAAACCCAACGCAATGCGAAGCGCTTACCATGATTGCGGCACAGGTATTAGGCAATGATGTAGCAATTAATATTGGCGGCGCTACCGGCCATTTTGAACTAAATGTTTTTAAGCCGATGATGATCTTTAATTTTTTACATAGTGCCCGGTTAATTGGTGATGGCTGCGTAAGCTTTAACGACAAGTGTGCAGTAGGCATAAAACCTATTGAAGAAAATATTAAGAAGCACGTAGACAATTCATTAATGCTGGTAACGGCTTTAAATACCAAAATTGGCTATTACAAAGCAGCCGAAATTGCACAAAAAGCGCATAAAGAAGGAACGACTTTAAAAGAAATGGCGGTAAAATTAGGATATGTAACCCCTGAGCAGTTTGATGAATGGGTAGTGCCGGGTAATATGGTGGGTGAATTGAAATAGAATTTTTCCTTTCATCGTATACGATTAGTATTACTTGTTTATTAGATTTGTTTGCTCCATTTAATATGGAATGATAGCTTGCATTGCAGCGAGAAGGTGCATATATTGAGGTGTTAGCGGATATACAATAGCCTATTTACAATTTCCAAAACTTGACATGAAAAGTATAATTATACTCATACTTATAACTCTTTTTTTCGAAGCGAACGGACAAGTCAACGACTATTCAAAATATATTAAATACCAATTGATAAATAAAAAACAAACCGTCAAGACACATAACGATAAAGAAGACATAGTTTATCTTGGCAAAATTAAAAATCGTGATGGCGAAGTGTTGTTTTATACTCTTACAGTTTATAGTGAAGTGCAAGCTGCCAATGAAATTCACGGACATTCAAATGTTTTATATCTTGACAAGAAAAAAATTCTTAAAAAGCAATTTGACCTGGGATTGCCAGACGACCTTCCTTTTAAATTGAAAAATAATACACTGTATTTTCATTATTTCAACCACAAGACAAAAAAAACTGAAATATTTTTTAACCCTGTTG
>JAICHT010000397.1 GCA_025924755.1 Chitinophagaceae bacterium
ACTTATTCACACTAAGAAATGTATCCTTTTTTATAGATCAACTTCGTACCGTTAATAACTTATTATATAATATTCTTTAGAAAATAGAAAAGGTTGTATTATTTTCATAACGGTTTTTCATAGGATATTGGATTTTAAAACGGGGCTGAATTTCTATTCGGTCCCCATTTTTATTTTAAGGCCTTCCTCATTTAAGAACCCTTTTCCATTTTTATATCCCACTTTAATTTTTTTAAGTGTTTACCATAAATTAAAAAAAGTACACGGACGAGTTATTGTTCAGCTAGAAAGGGTATACTACATTTGTATCAGAAGTTGATTGATACACAAATCAATCCAGTCCAATATCTGAAGGAAAACTAAAGTTCACTGTCCGAAAAACCAATAGTCCAAAAAATCGAATTAATCCAAATCCAAAGGAAGAACAAGATCGCTAAATCCAATATCAGTCAACTTCTTTTTATCCAATTTCTATCAAAGCCCGTTTTTATTTCCATTTCCTATTGAAAGCTATCCAATCCATGAAAAGCATATGGGCGTTCTTTATCCGATGAAAAAGAAAATGAAAAAAATAACGCCTTATACATCTTTATCCCTCCAGCAATGGAGGGATTTTATTTTGTTATAGTAGCTGACGTGCATTTTGCAAACAGGGTTACTTTACATTTATATCGAAAGAACAAAATTCTCCACCCAATGGATGCGGTCCTACAATTTCAGGAGTAAACGTAGTGGTTTCTATTTTAACTGGTGTGCCGCTTCCTTTTAATATTATATATTGGGTGCCTGTGGTTGTAAATGCTCCGGTGTAAGAAAATGTCATACCATTAACTGTATTAGTGGCAATAGTAAAATTTCCAACTTCTGAAACAAATACTCGCATGCTCACCGTGTTGGAATCTGATAATGCCATATTAGTGGTGTAAGCGCCTGAAACCGTGTAGATACAGGGATTCGGGTTTCCAAAGCCTGACTCCAAAACATAAGTAGCCAGGGTGCCTGCATTTACAACAGTAATTGGGAAGGTGCAGCTGGAGACGCCAGACAGCGGAGTGAATTGTAAATTCCTTGGAAGTTTTGGAGTACCAGCACCTAATAACGTTACCTTTTGGTTTCCCAAAGTAGTAAATGCACCTGAGGCAGAAAAGCTGATGCCATCGAGTGTATCGGTACTGATAGTAAATGCGCCGGGTGCAGTTACATTTACCGTAATTTCTACATTATTTGTATTATTTAATGCCTTGCTTGCAATATAATTCCCATAGATCTTTGCATTTTCACAATCGTTTGGTGCTCCTGCCAATATAAAACTTGCCATGGCTGCCGGTGCCGCTTCCACCACCACAGTAAAAGAACATCCCAAACCAACCGGAACTGTAAAATTAAAGGTGCCTTCGTCTTTAGGCGTTCCATTGCCGGTAAGGATAATGGTTTGGCTGCCGGTATTAGCGAATGTACCGGATGTAGAAAAGCTAATGCCATTTGCAGTATTGGTTGTGATGCTATATGTTCCAATAGTGGTAACATCTACCAATAGCTGAACAGTATTAGCTGAGGACAGGGATGTGCCCTTGAAATATTTGCCAGTAAGCACGCTGCCGGTACAACTACCTCCGGCTCCATTTAAGGTATACACAGCAGATCCGCTTGTTATATTAGTATTTCCGCCTTCATAACTATATTCCCTTTGGCAAGTAGTAAACAAAACTGCGCAAACCAATAAAACCAGGACCACCATGAAAAAATTAAGCAGTTTACGCATACTTAAAATTAAAGGTATTCTGTAGTATAACGTAATACGTTGTTTCCTTTTATTTGTCTTTATATTAATCCGAGAATTTTATAGTGGTTCAGGGCTTTATGAAATAAGGACAATTGCAAAACTTCAGCTTCATTTATTTCTACTAGTCATCGAAAATAATTGGTTCATACAAAATTCTTAAGCTCCTTTGATTAAAGTTGCATTATGTGTTCGCGTATTTCGCCACTCTTCGTTTACACAATTTCTATCTACTTTTTACAAATACACCTTTGCGCCTTGCATTATTTTCACCGGGGATCCATCTGCTAAGAAAACGGATTCAGGCTGTTGCTTTAACACAGTACCTAAATCTATTCCATATAAATCAATGCTGTTGCAATGAATGTCATAGCTTTTAAGCGGGTATACCCGCCATTTGGGATGTGCAACCTCGTATGTGCCCGTGCATGATTTATCTATATGCGTATATCCCCAATAATGCTCGGTAACAAACTTCTCTTTTGATCCTTCTGCAATCGGTATCGCTTCTTTTTCGGTTACTGCACTCATACAGTTCCAGTCGTTTTTTACTTTCCATCCGTAGTTTACCTGAAAGGCGTCAGCTGTAGTAATCCAGGTATGCTTCATCGGGTGAGTTGCATAATTTTCGCCATATAGTGTATTGGCAATAAAAGTAATCATCCGGCGGGGCACAATCTCTTTAATGAATACCACTCCGCGTTTCCATTGATTCGCTTCTTTAAACCGGACATAAAAACGCAGGTTCACTTCTTCAAAATTTGTATGGAATGGAAAGGCTATACCTTTTATACG
>JAICHT010000398.1 GCA_025924755.1 Chitinophagaceae bacterium
AAAGAGCATTTCAATCTATTCGAAATAATAAGTTTTCGATAAGGCATTGTATAGGAATTGACACAAGTGATGCCTGGGCTGTTCGCTCCGGAGTAGGCAGTAATAATGAGTTAACCTGGATTGGCAGAGCGCCTGAATTTGCGGCTCAACTCGCCGGAATCGGAAAATATCCTTATTCAGTTTATACATCCCGGGCTTGTTTCACAAGGCTGGCAGACGTTGCAAGGGAAACACGAGAAAAAAACATCTGGTTCGAAAAGAAAATAGAATTTGGTGGCGAGACACATACTGTTTACAGAACCAACGGTATGTTGCAGCCATAGAACAAGCTGCCGCTTTTGTAATTGGAACGGAATGTACTAAGTCAATGCCTGACCGCACTCAGCAAACGTCTGGAAGCTGGAACCGGTTTGCAATTGAGGTGGAAGATATATCCGCTGTTGCAGAATCCCTTCAAAAAGCGGGAGTCCATTTTCGCAACAACATTGTAAGCGACGTCGATGGCAAACAATCATTGTTGATGATCCTTCGGGAAACCCGATTGAACTATTTGAACCGGTTTTGGCGGAAGCGAGGATGGGTGGGTAACGAGTGCCGGCTTTTTGTAGATAATGCCGTTGAATAAAATAAGAGATTATTTCTGTTTACTGACTTTTTATATGCACAATATCTTCAGCCTTATGCTATCGTATGTAAGGGGGAAAATTCTATTTGGATTTCTTAGTAAACTGATAAATATACACGATTTTTATTTTGATGGTGTGATTAGTTCTTACCTTATATCTGCTTTGAAATCCCTCATCATACTAAGAGTGTTAGATCCATCCATATCGTAAAGCTTTACCAATCAGTTCACTTGTGTTATTGAGATTTTTCTTGCGAAGCATGTTTTTTCGGTGGGTATCTACTGTCTGCTTACTGATATGTAAAAAGTTACCTATTTGCTTACTAAGCATTCCTTCAATTAGAAGAACAAGTACTTGCTTTTCACGTTTGGATAAATCATCATTGCTTTCCTTAAACATATTATCAGCCTCTACATCAATATAAGACGGCTCGCCCTCCATGCCTATCATAGAGAGTGTGGGTTTGCCATCATGCTTTAAATAGCTTATATCAGAATGTACATTTAATGTCCTCAAAAACCCTCCACCATCGTCATGCTCCACTAAGATTCCCTGGTATAATACGCGTGCATAATCCCCATTTTTTTTTCTTAACCTGATATCATACCTCATTTTGTATTTCATTAATTTATCCGCCGGTAATTGAGATAAGAACCTGAGAATAATATTCCCAAAGGTGAGAAACCACGGCATATCTTCAGGGTGCATCTTCTCATTCATGAATGAAATAGTAAATTCAGAAGGACTATAACCCATTACGTGCTCTATTTCTTTACTTACATATTCCATTTCCAGCTTCTGGTAGTTGACAACAAACCAATAGGAATCGCCTGGCAGCAGAAAATTCAAAAGTCTTTTATAAGCCTCAAAGTCCGGATTTGACGGATATCGCAAATTCTCATTACGATATCGCCTGAAAATTTTATTGAATTCCTGGTTGTACACTTCCTGATGCATAAACAAAGTTTAATTATAAAAAAATGTAGGTAATGGACACAACAAACTAGTTGTTCAGGGAATAGGATTTTTGAAAATAACGTCTGCCGGTTTTACAATGAAGTAATTAAAATCAGTGGGAAAAGTTTCGAGCAGCAAATGTAAAATTACCAATAAATGGGTATTGCACAATCAAGTATACAAAAATAAATTGCACTGTCAAAATAGATAGTAAACTATCATGTAGAGTTCCCACAGTCTTATCATTCAGCTGGGACTTTATAAAAAAGTAAATAACAATTTTTAATCAAAAAAAGGAGGATAATTATGAAAAGGAGTTTTATATAGATACCACTGAAATTATTTTATCAAGAAGATTACTATTAATATTAAAAAATAATAAAATGAGAAAGAATATCTTTTTACCATTATTAGGTTTGGTGTTACTAACATCACTTTTTGGGTGTGCAAAATATCCTGACGCTCCGGATAGCTCGGGCTTTAATTTAAACATTGTCCTTCGTGGAGTTGCTAAGTTACCGAGTGCTGGCTATATCGAATTCAGACAAGACCCTGACACTGCCCGGATTATTGATTTAAACACATTTATTCACAAACTTGAACCAAATCACTCTTACCTGTTGCAGCGGGCAGTAAATCCTATTTCAGATCCTGGCTGCTCAAGCACAGCGTGGCTGACTCTTGGCTTAGGATTACAACCACAGGATATCCAGACAGATAAGAACGGGGATGGAAGTGCAGACTTATGGCGTGCAGTTACATCTATAGCCCGTGGTACACAGTTTCATATTCATTTTCAGGTAGTGGATGCAAATACACTAGCTCCCGTGTTAAGTAGTGATTGCTATATTTATACGGTAAGATAGTATTGCAATAGATTTATTTTTCTCCACCTTCCTTTTGCAGGTCTGACTTGTATTTGCGATTACTAAACAACTTTTGACGTGGTTCTGATATTTAACAAAACATTTTTTTAAAC
>JAICHT010000399.1 GCA_025924755.1 Chitinophagaceae bacterium
CTGAGTTTTTGTTAATCCTTCGGCATGCACGGTACCAATATGCGGTAATTCGATATTGCCTTTTTGATTTACCAAATATCCCGAAAGGGGCGAAATATAAGTTGTATTCACAGATGTTGAGCCTGAATTGTATATCTGATCAGCAGTAGGGTCTAAACTGGCGCTGGAAATTTGTACTGACAACTGATCGTTTTTCTGAATGACTGGCTCGGTAATATAAAAAGATTGCAGGCTGGTAGTATCCTTCATATCCTCCAGGTAGTTGTACACTACTTTATTAGGAGTACTGCAGGAAACAAAGAAAAGCGAACAGATCACAGCCAAAAGAGCGAATAGCCGCATGATGGTTTATTAGGATTTAGATGAAGTTAATTTACTTTGATTAATATGCGCTACCAACAGGCAGCCCAGGCTATCAATTTGCACTTTAGCTGTTTTGTTCCGCACCTCCAGAACCTTTCCTTCCTGATCCATCATCGGGCCCGATAAGATGCGTACGCGGTCTTCGGGCTTAAAGGCAAGTTTCACAACTTCCACGTTTTGATACTCGTCTAAAAACAGCCGGATGGCTGTAATTTCTTTGTCTTTAATAATAGCCGGCTTACCACTCCAATATAAAAAATTGACTACTCCATCCGTCATCCGCACCTCCGTACGGTCTTCATCTGTTACCCTTACAAATACATACGATTTAAAAAGCGGCTCCTCCACCAGTTTGATCCGGTCGCTCCATTTCCTGCGTATTTTATTTAACGGGCAATAGCTTTCTATGCCTTTTTCAATTAAAAGTGTATTTACCTTTTTCTCCCACCGGGGCCGTGTATATATTGCGTACCACTTCTTATTCACCATTCTGCTTTTAGCATGGCTTCGCCCTCTCAGTCACATTTTAAATGCAGCCGGGCCTACCTTAGTTTGCGGGTGCAAATATAGGCCATGCGGTGTGACTGGAAAAACGATAAAAAGGAAAGGCTTTGAGTAAGTTAGTTTCTACACCTCCGTCAACAGTTGATCTTCCTTTAAAAAGTACTGTTCGCCGGTTTGCGGACAAGTAGCTTTTAACGCTTCATTAAAGTTTAGCTTGTTGCCGGCCTTGCTTACCCAGCCCTGTTGCCGGGCAGGATTACCATAAACCAGCGCATAGGGCTTTACATTTTTTGTCACTACCGCCCCGGCACCTATCATAGCATAGGCTCCAATACTCAGGCCACAAACGATAGTAGCATTGGCACCTATAGTAGCGCCCCTTTCTATATGTGTTTGACGAAACTCGTGTTTGCGTTCTATAAAGCTCCGCGGATTAATCACATTGGTAAATACGACAGAAGGCCCTATAAACACATCATCTTCTATATATACACCGTTATATACCGAAACATTATTTTGCACTTTCACGCCATTGCCCAGGCGGACGCCATTATCTATAAATACATTTTGCCCAATTATACAATTAGCGCCAAGTACACAAGCAGGCATGAGATGGCTGAAGTGCCAGACTTTAGTACCACTACCAATAATAGCTCCTGCATCTGCAATGGCTGTAGGATGAATAAAAAACGAGTTATCCATAATCATCAATATCTTAACCGGTCAAATTATTACATTTAAGATAAATAACTGCTTTGAAACAACGATATTATTCTTTAGATGTTTTTAGAGGTGCTACGGTAGCCCTTATGATATTGGTAAACAACCCGGGAACCTGGGCTCATATTTATACGCCGCTGGAGCATGCACCCTGGCATGGCATTACGCCTACCGACTTGGTTTTCCCGTTCTTTTTATTTGCTGTAGGAAATGCAATGGCTTTTGTAATGCCCCGTTTTGAAGCAGCAGGTGATGCTATTTTCTGGAAAAAAGTTCTGAAACGCAGTGTATTGATTTTCTTAATTGGGTTTTTACTGGGCTGGTACCCGTTTGTACAATGGCAGCATAACCAACTGGTATTTAAAAGCTGGACGTGGGTTACAGATACCGGTACCGTGGCCGGCGTTCGTATATTAGGCGTGCTGCCGCGCATAGCCATTTGTTACTTTTTTGCGTCGGTTATTATTTATTACACTAAGCCAAAAGGGGCTTTTTTGATAGGTCTAATCATATTACTCCTTTACTGGGCATTGTGTATAGTAGGTAATCCCGCCGATCCGTATAGTTTAACCGGATGGTTTGGAACAGGTATAGATAAGCAGGTTTTAGGCGAAGCGCATATGTATCATGGCGAACTTTTAAATGGCCAGCCTTATACGTTTGATCCGGAAGGTTTAGTGAGTACATTACCTGCTATCGTGCAGGTGATCTTTGGCTTTTTAGTGGGTGATTATATTAGGAGGAGAGCCCTGGACACGCAACCCGCCGAACACGCGGTGGAAGCCCGTGTGCCGCCCATCTATCAAACGCTGACCGTTTTATTTATTGCAGCGGTAGCTTTATTGCTTACCGGTTATATATGGAGCCTTTCGTTTCCTATCAATAAAAAAATATGGACCAGTTCTTACGTAGTATATACAGCCGGGCTTGCCATTCTTATATTAGCCACTTTAATTTATGCTATTGAAA
>JAICHT010000400.1 GCA_025924755.1 Chitinophagaceae bacterium
CTGATTCTGTCGCCGTTCTTCCAACGATTTTTTAATTGGATATAACCTCCAGGTATTGGTACCACATTCATTTTTTTGCCGTTTACTTTTACGGTAGCATTATCTGCCCAATCCGGTATGCGCAGGTACAACGGAAAGGAGACAGCCTTTTGGGTTTTCACTTCAAATGCAATGGCTTCTTCAAAGGGATAATGAGTGATTTCTACCAATGTTACAGGTGTTCCATCTCCTACATTTGCAGTTACACTTCCTTCGGAGTAAAGTTGTGCTGCCAATCCGTTATCTGGCGTAGCCATCCAACTGTTTTCGGCATAGTACACCCATCCGGCTGCATGATTGTGCTGGCAACAGCGACTGCTAAAAGGATTCATCATCAAAAAAGGCCCGTTGTTTTGAATACCAGGAGCATGATTTTTACTATCGCTTACTACCATATTAGGTGCAGTTAAATAGCGCAACGATTTATAGTCGGGCATAAAAGCTGCCGGAAATGTATTGAAGGCCACATCTTCGCAATTGGCCGCCCAGTACGCATCGCCGGTAAACCGCATCAACATTTCATCCGATGTCATCTGCTCTACCATGCCGCAAGTTTCTACCGCCTGGCGCGGATCATCATATCCTTTTCGGGCATCTTCATCGGCGCCAAACATTCCGCCCGGCACTTGCCCGTATTTAGACCGAACCAATTTAAAGTCATTATAGGTTGCATTCAAATCATTGCTATTATGACTTTGCAAATAATAAGTTGCCGGTTCTCTAAAGCATTGCGCAATGTTTACATTATGCCAGTTGGGAAGATTATTTTGCTGACGCCAATTAGCCGTGTTTTTATCAATTTTTGTCGCCAGGTCCAGCAGCCAGCGTTCCCCGGTATGATTGTAAAGCCAATATACACTCATCATATTATCTCCACCGCGACTGTTCTCCCAATAATCTTCCAGAAATTTATCATCCGGTATCGACAATTGCCATTTAAAATAGTTGGACATAAACGATAGCACACGCGGGTCTTTTGAATATTCGTAATACGATTGTAAACACCATAGCATCGGCATATTGGTCCACAAATCTCGCTTGCCAGCTCCTTTTTCTACAAAAGGCCCAAAGTCGCCATTATCCCTTTGATTACGTAAAACTGCGTCAATCCAGAACTTTGTTTCTGTGAGCATTTTTTCGTCACCGAGCATATAAGCCATATCTCCATAACCTTTTAACCAATATGGCAATTCTTCCCAGCCCCAGGTTCCTTTTCCTTCTTTGTTGAGCCAGGCATTGTCGGTTTTATTAAGCCATATGCTGATCTCTCCCAAATGACCGGCAAGTCCGTCTCTTTGTAACTCCAGTTGTTTTAGCAGCCAGCCAGCCGGCTTTATTGCCGTTACCGGCAGCTTGATAAAATATTGCCGCTGCAGTGGTGCTTTATTGCTTGCATAGTAGCTATTTATTTTTTGGGTAGATGTCCTGATAACTGCTTCAGCATGAACGGGCTGAGCCCATATAGTATTGATGAAAAAGCTATTCCATAAAATACTTAGGAAAAAAGATTTTTTAATAGTGCTTGGCAATTGAATCATATGGCAAAAGATTTCATGAATTTACAGGTCGGTTAAATATACCTATTGAAATTTATTTGATTTTAATCACCCGCATATAATCGAGCATAGCCTGGTTCACGTTACCATTCATATTTTCGATGGAAGGCTCCAGCGAAAGATGCAGTACATGCTTTCCTTTTTTGAAAGGAATTTGTAAAGCATTACTCCAGCCCCAGTTGCTCCATTCTTCTTTTCCTCGTTGTGGCAATATTACCGCTCCTAAAAAAGCACCGTCTTCTGTAAGCGTTCGGATAGCGCATTTGTTTTCGGTGTTAATAGGCCCGTTGCCATTGGCATATCTAAAATCAATAGTATATACGCCATCTTTAGATATAGTGATTGGTATATCCATATTAGTATTCTTTGTCTTGCTGATTTCCACAAAACCTGTACCTGTATACCCTTTGTACGGCAGCGAAGATTTTGGTGCTGCTTTTTCAATATCATAAAGAGAAGTAATGGAGGAATCCGCCACCAGCACAGGTTCGCTGGCAAACGATTCAAAGCCATTGGCATCAACTGCTATTACCTGGTATTCGGCATAGCTACCGGCAGTCAACGGCTGTTTTGTTTCGCTGGTGGTTGCTATTTCCTTTCCATCCTTCAATATTCTGTATTGTTTTGCACCGGGTATGTTTTGCCAGGTTAATATAGCATTTGCATAAGTAACTGCCGGGGCAGGAAGAGAAACATATGGAGCTGCTGTATGGATACCCATCTTTTGTAATGGATTATTGGCAAGCACAATTTTGACGCTATGGCGACCGGATAACGTATTTGGTAAAGCGGGTTCCGATGGTTTTCCATCGAGTGAGAACGATTTTATTTCATTACCATAGCCTTGCATTTCAATATCCAGCACAGCTTGATGATAGGTAAAATTAGTAAGGCTGCGGCTGCCTTGTAGCGCCTCAGGAACAAAGGGATGAAAGATCAAATGGTTTTGCGA
>JAICHT010000401.1 GCA_025924755.1 Chitinophagaceae bacterium
CCACATTGCCACTCCAAGCCCTGCGAACGCTGCTGACTGTAATCCTCTAATTATATAGTTGTATTCCGCAGCCGCATCCCATCTTTTTCTAAAAAGACCATAGAGCAGCGAAACCAATCCCACTACTAAAAATATCACTAGCGGGGGTAGTTTTTGAAAATGCGTCAAACGATAATAATCGGCTGCCTTTACAATTAAAAAAAATCCTGCCAGCAGGTGCAATAAGCCTACACTGCGCCTGCGCTTTTCAATACCATCAATCTTTATTAAAATCTTATACATGCGCAACAGGATTACTATCAACCATCAGGTTGCAAAGTTTAAATAACACACGGGCACCTACATTGGCATCCCACCCGGTTTCGTTAGTGCTTACTTCACACAAATCAAAACCAATAATTTGTTTACCTGCTTTGATTAATTTTTTAAAAAGATAAAAAACCTGCTCCGTTTCAAATCCACCTTGTACCGGTGTGCCGGTGCTAGGGCAAAGCTTCGGGTCTAAACCATCAATATCAAAGCTGATATATACTTTATCAGGAAGCTGGCTGATGATATCATCAGTAATATCCTTCCAGCTTTCTCCTTCATATTGTCTTTCGCGGATGTCTTTATCAAAATAAGCCTTAATTCTTTCGGTATTGTTTTTAATAAATTCCCATTCGCCCGATGAATAATCTCTAACGCCGATCTGTATTAATTTTTTTACCTGTGGCAGATCTTTTAAAATATTGTACATAATACTGGCATGCGAAAAAACAAATCCTTCATACGATTGCCGAAGGTCGCAATGCGCATCTATTTGTAATATGCCAAACTCTTCGTGGGTTTCAGAAAGAGCTTTCAGGTATCCTAAAGGAGTGCTGTGATCACCGCCAAGTAAACCGATAATCTTACCTCTTTCCAATATGGATTTTGTTTGCTGATATACCCAACTGTTTAAAAAGTAACTTCCTTCATTTACTTCCCGCAGTGTTTTAAACATAAACTGGTTGCTGCCAATTTCATTACCTTTTGATATGTAGTCAATATAAAGTTCCGCTTCCTTGCGCAGATAATCGCTCTTTAATAAAATTTTTTTATCGATGGGTTTCAGAAAAAAGCCTTGCTGCCAACAGTCTGGAAAATCCGGGTCGAAAAGATCTACCTGCAAACTGGCTTTAAAAATGTTTTCTGCTGAACGGGCCGTGCCGGAACCGAAACTCACCGTTACCTCCCAGGGTACAGGTAATATAATGAGCCGCGCCTGTTCTTCGGTAGAAGGCAATCCAAAAATGTTATTATTAGGATTGCTGACATTATCTATATTAAAATCTAAAAGATCAATCATGTATGCTTATTGAAAAACGGTGCAAGTTAAACCCCTTTCAGGTTTATGCAAAATTGAGGCATAACTGTAAAATTATAGTTTTGTGAAATCTTTGTTTAGATGCTTTTAATAGAACTTAGTGCTTCAGTTGTGGAGCAAATTGCTCTACCTTTGCAATGCAATCATTTTACTGTATGAAAAAATTACACATCATTCTCCTTGTTTTTATTGCAGCGGCTATTGTTGTGCTTATTAGTTTTATGGGATCGCTTACTACTTACGATACGATTGCCACGGCTAAAGAAAAAGAAGGAAAGTTTGTGCATTTGATAGCTAAGCTGGATAAAACGAAGCCCATACAATACGATGCAGTCAACAACCCTAATTTTCTTTCTTTTACTGCAATAGATTCATTGGGCGGAACCGTAAAAGTAGTATATCATAATGCTAAACCTGATAACCTGGAGATGACCGACCGGCTGGTATTAAAAGGCTCGATGGAGCAAGACCATTTTGATTGTAAGGAAATTATGATGAAGTGCCCGTCTAAATACAAAGATGATATGAAGGCGGCTCAAAAAAATCTGCCTCCGGCTACTGCCAGTGCTACAAACTAATTAATTAAATAATTGCTGATGGATTTTATTGGTGAGCATTTGCTGCCTGGTCAGTTTGGCCATTTTTTTATAATTCTTTTTTTAGTATCTTCTTTTGGCGCTACTTTTTGTTTTTTTAAGGGTACGCAAAGCCGTTTTGAAGAAAGCAAACCCTGGAAGCAACTGGCCCGCATTTTCTATCTTACCGGCGCTGTATCGGTTTTTGCCATTTTCAGCATCCTGTTTTATATTATCAGTCATCACTTTTTTGAATACAAATATGCCTGGCAGCATAGCAGCCGCTCCTTAGAAACCAAGTATCTCTTAAGCTGTTTTTGGGAAGGGCAGGAAGGCAGCTTTTTACTTTGGAGCTTCTGGCAGTGTATATTAGGAATGGTGGTGATGAAAAGAGAAAGGCAGTGGGAAGCGCCGGTGATGACTGTGCTTAGTTTTTCGCAGCTTTGCCTCGCATCAATGATAGCCGGTATTACTATTTTTGGTTTGAAAATAGGTTCTAATCCTTTTATACTGCTGCGCAATGCTATGGATGCGCCTATTTTTTCGCAGCCCAATTATTTATCCATGATAAAAGATGGCAATGATTTAAACCCGTTGCTTCAAAA
>JAICHT010000402.1 GCA_025924755.1 Chitinophagaceae bacterium
AAACTGGTGTTGGAAGATAATAGGTACAGGCGAGCAAAAAGATTCGTTACTACGTTTTATATTGAAGCAAGATCTTTCGAATCAGTTGCAGTATACCGAGCCGGTTTCCTACAATATGGAAAGTGAATATAGTACTGCCTCAATCTATGTAATGACATCCAGAGTAGAACCATTTGGAATGGTATTAGTAGAAGCCATGAGCCATGGCCTGCCTTGCATTGCTTTCGATTGCGAGACAGGTCCACGGCATATCATTACCAATAATATTGATGGCATTTTAGTAGGAAATGAAAATCCGGAAAAACTGGCGGAAGCAATAGCTACTTTAATAGAGGACAAAGAAAAACGCAGCCAAATGGGAACGGCCGCGTTTGAAAATGTAAAACGCTTTTCCAGCGATATCATATTAAAAAAATGGGAAGCTCTTTTTAATGAACTCCTTCCCGCTAAAAATTAATCATCCAGTTTCAACACTGCTAAAAAGGCTTCCTGCGGCACCTCTACATTACCTATCTGGCGCATCCGCTTTTTACCTTCTTTTTGCTTTTCTAATAATTTTCGCTTCCGGCTGATATCTCCACCATAACATTTGGCAGTTACATCTTTTCGCATAGCTGATATGTTTTCACGTGCCACCACTTTTGCGCCAATAGCCGCCTGTATGGCTATTTGAAACTGCTGACGGGGCAATAACTCTTTTAATTTCTCGCAAAGCTTGCGTCCAAATTCCTGCGCCCGGCCTCTGTGAATTAAGGCACTTAACGCATCTACTTTATCATTATTCAATAAAATGTCCATCTTCACAATGTCCGCTTCGCGATAACCTATCGGAGAATAATCAAAAGATGCATAACCGCGTGTTTGGCTCTTTAGCTTATCATAAAAATCAAATACTATTTCTGTCAGCGGCATTTCAAAAATCAGTTCCACACGGGTTTGGGTCAGGTAACTTTGGTTGACTAAAATGCCTCTTTTACCCAAACACAGCGTCATGATATTACCAATATAATCGGGTTTGGTAATGATTTGTGCTTTGATGAACGGTTCTTCTATCCGGTCAATTTTTACCGGGTCAGGCATTTCGGTAGGATTGTTAACGATAATCTTCTCTCCTTTTGTAGTATAGGCAATAAAACTTACGTTAGGAACAGTGGTAATTACGGTTTGATTAAACTCTCTTTCCAGCCGCTCTTGGATGATTTCCATATGCAGCAGTCCTAAAAAACCACAACGGAAACCAAAGCCTAATGCCTGTGAAGTTTCTAACTCAAAAGTCAAGGAAGCATCGTTCAATTGCAACTTGTCCATACAATCGCGCAATTCTTCAAATTCATCGGTATTCACCGGGAAAATGCCGGCAAATACCATAGGCTTCACTTCCTGGAAACCTTTAATAATTTCCTGTGTTGGGTTCACCGCATTCGTTATGGTATCACCTACTTTTACTTCTTTTGCATTTTTAATCCCGGTAATAATGTAACCCACGTCGCCGGTTTTTACTTCCTGTTTTGGTGCTAATCCCAGTTTTAATATTCCTACTTCATCGGCTTCATATTCCTGGTTGGTAGATACAAATTTTACTTTATCACCTTTCCGTAATACGCCATTTACAATCCGGTAATACACAATAATACCTCTGAAACTATTAAAAACACTATCAAAAATCAGTGCCTGTAGTGGCGCATCCGGCTTGCCTTTGGGCGGTGGGATACGTTCTACAATCGCTTCTAATATGGCATCAACCCCCAAGCCCGTTCGTCCACTGGCCAGTAAAATCTCTTCTGGTTTGCAACCTATCAGGTCTATAATCTGGTCTTTTACTTCCTCAATCATGGCACCATCCATATCAATCTTATTGATAACCGGAATAATTTCCAGGTCATTTTCAATAGCCAGGTATAGATTAGATATGGTTTGCGCCTGAATACCCTGAGTAGCATCCACCAATAATAATACGCCTTCACAAGCTGCTAAAGCACGGCTTACTTCATAGCTAAAGTCTACGTGTCCGGGTGTGTCAATAAGGTTCAACGTATAGTTTTCATCCTTATGTTTATAGTTGATCTGGATAGCATGACTTTTTATAGTAATACCTTTCTCTCGTTCCAAATCCATATCATCCAGTACCTGGTCCATCATTTCTCTCTCACTGATAGTATTGGTAGTTTGTAAAAGCCGGTCGGCCAGTGTACTTTTTCCGTGGTCAATATGGGCAATTATGCAAAAATTCCGGATCTGCTTCATGAAGTGTGGTTCCAATTTTAAAGCGATAAAGGTAACAAAAAATGCTTCGGTTCTTTATTTATTGATGGCAGCATGAAGGCTATATTAACAGCGATTTTAAGGGTTTGGCGATATAGAATATATTTGATGAATTGCACCTGCTCCTTTATGACGCATCCTTCAACCGTATGTCACGTATCGTTTAACCATGCTGCATATGATGACCGCATCTACTGGAAGGAATTACTGGCACTAAAAGAAGCCGGATATGAAACCGTGCATATATGTGTTGGCGATGC
>JAICHT010000403.1 GCA_025924755.1 Chitinophagaceae bacterium
ATCCTTCGTTAAATCGCTTCCCAATCCCTGAAAAGGCCGTTTTATACCAGCCAATATTTTCTATTTCCAGCTTTCCAATATGTTTTGAAAACTCATAGCCAATTTTTCCCTATGCGTGCCGCTAACCCCTGGAACTATGAGAACAGTAATCGTAACCCTGTTATTAGGATTTGCATTAAATGTATCGGCTCAACGCGAATGTGCTTCACACCAATATGTGGATCAGCTAACTATCGCAGACCCTTCTTATAAAAACAGACTGGCCGATATAGAAACATTTATTCAGCGCCATATGGCAGTTGCTGCCACCAGCCGCCTTTCCGCCACTACTGTTGTAAAAATCCCGGTAGTGATACACGTTTTATATAATAAAGCCACACAAAATATTTCTGATGCTCAAATTAAAAGCCAGATAGATGCCCTGAACCGTGACTATAGGAAAAAAAATGCTGATACTGCAAATACACCTGATCGTTTTAAAGGCATAGCAGCGGATGCAGGTATTGAATTTGCGCTGGCCACAGCCGATCCAAGCGGAAGGGCCACTACAGGTATTATCCGCAAACAAACTTCGGTGTCTTACTGGCAACCCGATGATAAAATTAAACTTTCTGCACAGGGTGGTGATGATGCATGGGACACCAAAAGTTATTTAAACATTTGGGTAGGATATATGCATACTCTACTAGGATATTCCAGTGCACCGGGCGGCCCTGCCGATAAAGATGGCGTAGTAATTAATGTAAGTGCCTTTGGCACGATGAACGTAAGTGCACCTTACGATTTAGGCAGAACCGCTACCCATGAAGTGGGCCACTGGCTTGGCTTACGGCATATATGGGGCGATGAATCGTGCGGAAATGATTTTGTAGACGACACACCCGTACAAGGTTCTTTCACATCCGGATGTCCTAATGGTTTTAGAACTACCTGCAATAATGGCTCTTTGGGTGATATGTATATGAACTATATGGATTTTACAAACGATGCATGCCTTAACCTATTTACAAAAGGACAAAAGGAACGCATGAGAGCTTTGTTTGATGACGGTGGTCCACGTTATGAACTTTTAAATTCAAAAGGTCTGAATACTCCATGGAACACTATAGAAGAGGCGCCGGTTGCTAATGAAGTAATTGCAAATGCAGTATCAAAAATATTCCCGAACCCTGCCCAAAACGAAATTACTTTAACGGTAGGTGCAGATGCAAAATGGATAGGAAAAGAAGTTCGTATTGTTTCCATCAGTGGCGGTGTTATTCAAAAAGTAATTATTGCTACAGCCAGTCAAAAAATAAATATTGCAAACCTGAAAGCCGGTATGTATTTGCTGCAGGGCGAAAACGGTGCCGACAAGTTTCATGAAAAATTAATAAAGCTGTAATTAATCAAACATCAAACCGGCAACTTTTTCACCCACCACAGGAGACAAGGCTACACCCATACCGCTCATGCGAACGGCACAATAAATATGAGGCATGATCTTTTTAACTACCGGCATTTTATCGGCACCCATTGCCATAATGCCGCTCCAGCGCTGCTCAATAGTATATTGGCCACGGTAAGCAGGCAGTATGGTTTCATCTAAATATTTTTCCAGCGACTGCTGTATAAAGGGGCTGGTTTGCAGGTCGGTAGTTTCTTCGTCGCTAAACGCTTTGTTTCTTGCACCGCCTAATAGTACTTTTTTCCCCAAATTCCTGAAATAGAAAAAACCCTCATCTGCATGAAACGTTCCTTTCCACGGTAGATTGGGTATAGGAGAGGTGAGAAGGATTTGCCCGCGAGCCGGCACTACATCTTCCTGCGGCAGCAGGTCTTTTGCAAAGGCATTGGTGCAGATCAACAGCTTGGTGCAGGTGAAATCAATTGGCGTATTGGTGTTTACATCCACACTATCATCCATCAGGTCGAAACCTTTTACTTGTATGCTACTAAAAATTTGAACACCTTGCATCTGTACTTTTTTCAACAAACCTTGTATTAGCTTGCCCGAATGCAAATAGCCTTCTAACTTGTTTTTCACTAAATGACCGGTATTGCCAAAACCAAAGTCCGATATGCTTTCATCGGCCAGCTTAAAGGTTTTTTTGGTGCCGGTTATATCTTTCAATAAGGCATTGATATAGTCTATATTCGATTCCAGCTTCTGGTAGGTCAGGCTTTCGTTTTTGTCATATAATTCATAACCGCCGCATGGGCTGTAGTCAATATCACTGGATTTAAAATATTTCCGAATGCGTTCCAATCCTTTGAAGCGCATCTCTACCAACTTCAGCAACTTATCATTGCCCATGTGTTCGCTATCGGCCACCAGTTCGCTTAAGCTTCCAAAGCAGGCGAAACCAGCATTGCGGGTACTGGCGCCCGTAGGTATGAGACCTCTGTCCAAAATGGTTATCTTCAAATTTGGATGGCTCTTTTTTAAATAAAAGGCCGACCATAATCCTACTAAACCACTGCCGATAATAATTACATCCTGCGGAGCAAAAAAAG
>JAICHT010000404.1 GCA_025924755.1 Chitinophagaceae bacterium
ATCTTTGTATCGCACGAACATTGCGATCATATAAAAGGCATCCCGGCGCTGGCCGATAAGTATAATATCCCTGTTTACATTACAGCAAGTACCCTCAAAAACTGCAGCTTTTTTTTGCAGCCGCACCATGTTAAATTCTTTCGGGCATATGAAATGGTAACTATTGGCGAGCTATACATTACTTCATTTCCTAAGTTGCATGATGCTGTGGAGCCTCATAGTTTTGTAATCAATGGCAACCATATTAAAATAGGTGTGTTTACCGATATTGGCACGCCTTGTAAAAATGTGGTACATCACTTTGCGCAATGCCACGCGGTTTTTTTAGAGGCTAATTACGATGAAGAATTACTGGCCAGCGGTAGCTATCCGCATTCGCTTAAAAATCGTATCCGCGGCGGTAAGGGGCATTTGTCTAATAGGCAGGCGTTTGAATTGTTTACAGTTCATAGATCCTCGCATCTTAGTCACCTAATATTATCGCATCTTTCAAAACAAAATAACAGCCCCGAGCTGGTTCAGCAATTGTTTATGCCGCATGCAGGAGACGCTGCTATTATAGTAGCATCTCGATATAATGAAACACCGGTGTATACTATAAATGGTGCTAAAGAAGTGATGGAAAACAGTATAGCTGCAAGGCTAAACCAGCGGCCCGTACAGATTTCTTTGTTTTAAATAATCAAAGGATACTTGTAAGTTAAAATTCAATTGCACCTCATTTAGAAGCCCAATTTTTCTGGTATCTTTAAAATTCAAATCATATTATGAGTACGAAGCATTTTCAGCGTCTGTTTCTTTTGATATTTATTGTAAGCATATCTTTTAAAAGCTTTGCACAAAATCCAATTAACTGGACAAGCAACCAATTAATGGAGCCTACACAGTTAGCACAAGCAATGCAAGCCGGTAAAGCATTGCCTGTAATATTAAGTGTAGGGCCCGGCGCTTTAATACCACACTCTATAGCAATAGGCCCGGTGCAGGAAGAAGCCAACCTGGATAAGCTGAAGAAGCAGTTGAGTACTTTTCCGAAAGACACGGCTATTGTAGTGTATTGCGGTTGCTGTCCTTTTGAGCATTGTCCAAATGTCCGTCCGGCAATTGCTGCATTAAAAGAAATGAAGTTTACCAATTACAAATTGTTGAACCTGTCTCACAATATCAAAGCCGACTGGCTGGACAAGGGTTATCCCAGTACCAAACTGTAAATAATTACTTCCAATAAAGAGCAGCATAGCTATAATTTATTCATAACTTTTGCATCCGGGTATGTTAAGTTGTGCCGATAAAAAGATAGTTTAAAAATTATAAGCAACAACTAGCTGCCAGTAACCAAAAGTTCCAGAGCCTGCCGCACTGCCGACGGGAATATAGATACTGCCTACAGGCCGGAAACTAACCGAACCTGCTTCCAGTTCCACCTCTGTATTCAGCTCAATATTACTTAAAGAAAAGTGCTCTTTAGAAGTAGCGGAAGCTGTTGTTCCTGTACTGGTTGTATTGCTTCGGCCTTTTCCGGTGCTTCTTTTATAAGAAGTGTTTTTATTTTTCAAGAATTTTGTAAAGTTGCGGCTATGGCTAATGTACTTTGAAGCTGTCATTAAAGAAAAATATTGATTGGTTCCTGCATTAACCAAAATGGAAGGAATAACAGTACACGATGTACTGGCAGTGTTCCATTCAAACGCATGCCCTATACCAGCTGCAACACCAATATCATATTCACCTGAGGAAGACGCCGAATCATTAGATCCAAAGCCAACGCCAGCCGCAAGCACCGGCCGTATCCAGGATTTCTTATACGTAAACGAACTAAATACTTCATTGGTGATAGGCGTAAATGGAAGACTGCTGTTGGTAAAAAAGTAATGCATATAATCAGCTACCAAATTATAATTGGGTTTGTTGTATTGCTCAATGCCTGCCGTGAGCATATGCATATAAAGCTTCGGCGCAGAACCATTTATTAAAAATTCCGGTGCATATGCAATACCGAAGCCATTCTGATTTCTGATGCTAAACGAAGGCGCTACAGAAAGTGAATTTTGAAAACCAGTGTCTATGCCTGAGACATGGATGGTGGGAACCGTAGTAAGGTTGATTTCTAACGTTGGTTGCCATTTTCTTGTGCTGTCCTGGGTGTAACCATTAAAGACAGATACTAAAACAAGTAAGGAAGCAAGTAGTGCTTTCATAAGTTGGATATTAATGAAGTCAAACAGGAGGTAATAATATAAAACAAATGGAAGACTGTCAGGAAGGTAGCCTGTGGTAAAAAAAAAATAAGGGTTTGCTATTTAAATAAGTAAATAGTATTACCTGTTGTAGTATGCAGCTGCATCAGGCACTAAAATTATTATCATAAAATAAATTTATTAAACAGTCTCTCCGAGTGGTTTGTTATCAGATTCTTTTAAAATTCCCCTAAAGTGAATAG
>JAICHT010000405.1 GCA_025924755.1 Chitinophagaceae bacterium
AGCAAAATCATTTTGAGTGGTGGCAAGAACGCTTCCACCAAATGAGCTATTACTTCGATGCTTTTCGTATTGATCATATTCTTGGATTTTTTAGAATATGGAGCATTCCTACCGATGCGGTGGAAGGTATTATGGGTCGGTTTGTGCCGGCGCTTCCAATTGATATTGCTGAATTTGAAAAAAAAGGTATTCCTTTTCAGTTTGAACGCTTTTGCAAACCCTATATTACTGATAGCATAGTACAGCAAACCTTTGGTGCCAATGCCGATAAAGTTCGTGATGCGTTTTTGGAACCAAACAAAAGCGGGGGATATGATTTATTAGGCGGCTTTACCTCGCAGGAAAAAGTACAGGCTTATTTTAATACGCAATTAGATACCACGGAAAACGCGGAGTTAAAACAAGGTTTGTTCGATTTAATTTCCAATGTATTACTATTTGAACAACCGGGCTCCAACAAACAGCAATATCATTTTAGAATATCGATAGAATCTACTTCTACTTTTCAGCAACTGGATGAGGAAACCAAACACAAGTTGCACGATTTGTATATCAATTATTTTTATCGCCGGCAAGATCAGTTCTGGAAAGAAGAGGCGCTTCGTAAATTACCGGCTTTAAAAGAAACAACGGATATGCTGATATGCGGGGAAGATTTGGGCATGGTGCCGCATTCGGTACCGGAGGTAATGCGCCAGTTGGGAATATTGAGTTTAGAGATACAGCGGATGCCAAAAAATCCGCAGACGGAGTTTTTCCACCCGGCTGATGCGCCCTATTTATCGGTTATCACCCCATCTACGCACGATATGAGTACCGTTCGTAGCTGGTGGCAGGAGTCGAAAGAAAAAACACAACGCTTTTATAACTCGATATTACAGGAAAATGGGGAGGCGCCCGCAGTTTGCGAGCCCTGGATCAGCCGTGCTATTGTGTTACAACATTTATATTCTCCTGCTATGTGGAGTATATTTCAGTTGCAGGATTTATTAGGAATGAGCGAAGCGTTGCGCAGACCAGACCCGCAGGAAGAGCGAATAAACAACCCGGCAAACCCGGATAACTATTGGCAGTACCGGATGCACCTTAGTTTAGAGCAGCTCCTCAAAGAAAAGGAATTTAATAATGAGCTGAAAGACTATATTACGAACAGTGGCCGTTAGATTTTTGTATTTTAATTGATGATGCTATTTAAAGCAATCTTGCCTTTAATTAAAATAGAATGGTCATCTGATGCTACAGACAGTTTTTACAATTAATCATCCTTGCACCACTATTAAAAGTTGAAAGCGGCATATACTATACAACATTTAAAATTTAGGTACCCGTTTACCATATCAAGAGGCACTAAAACGCATCAGCCCACCTTTATTGTTACGTTAGAACATTTGGGATATGTTGGGTATGGCGAAGCCCCGGCTATCACCTATTATAACATTCCGGTTGAAAAGATGGCGGCTGACTTCGAAAGTAAAAAAATGTTTATTGAAAAATTTGCTTTTACCGAACCGGAACGCTACTGGCACTACCTGCATCACCTGCTTCCCGCAAACCCATTTTTGGTTTGTGCGTTGGATATGGCCGGTTGGGATTTATACGGCAAAATGAAAAACAAAAAGCTGAGTGATATATGGGCTGCTGCCGATGCAGAAAGACCTTTAACCGATTACACAATTGGGATTGACACCATTGATAAAATGGCAGAAAAGCTGGAATTAAAACCCTGGCCCATTTATAAAATAAAATTAGGAACCGATAATGATATAGCCATTATAGAAGCGCTTCGGAAACATACAAATGCTGTTTTTAGAATAGATGCCAATGCCGCATGGACAGCGCAGGAAGCGCTGGAAAAAATCATGGCTCTTAAAAGCTTAGGTGTGGAATTTATAGAACAACCGTTGGCAAAAGAAGATTGGGAAGGTATGAAATATTTGTATGAGCATTCACCTTTGCCGCTGTTTGCCGATGAAAGTTGTGTGTTTGAAAAAGATGTGGAAAAGTGTGTGGGTTATTTCCATGGCATCAATATTAAGCTTACCAAATGCAGCGGGGTTACACCTGCATTACGCATGATAAAAACGGCAAAAGAACTAGGCTTAAAAGTGATGGTAGGCAGTATGAATGAATCTACTATTGGTTCGGCTGCTATTGCACATTTAATGCCACTTATTGACTATGTAGATGTGGATGGGCCGTTGCTGCTGGAAGAAGATGTGGCTACCGGGTTGATGTATGGCTATGGCACGGTCTCCACTTCAAACGAACCGGGACTTGGTATGACCTATACCGGGCTATACAACTGGCCTTTATAAAAAGCTTAATGCATGCTGATTTTGAAGATATTAGTTTCTATAAGTTTTATTCAATATTTATTCTCTTATTAATTGCAATTACAAAAGGCTTACGGTCAAATTTAT
>JAICHT010000406.1 GCA_025924755.1 Chitinophagaceae bacterium
GGCGAAATGTACACACCCGCCTTTTCTTTATTAACAGAACAAATCTGGGGGTATCGTCCCATTGAACGGACAATTGCCGACGCGTTTCGTACACCAGCCTATGATTTAGGAATAGTATTACGTGGAAAATTTGATCCGCAAACTGAAAACTTTGGTTATGATATAATGGTAGGCAATGGAACACAGTCAAGACCGGAGGGTGATAAATTTAAGTGGTTTTACGGTGATGTATATGCGAAGTTTTTGGAGAAGAAACTGGTATTGGATTTATATGCCGATTACCAACGGCTGAACTGGACACCTACCTTGCATCACTCCCGCAATATGCTCAAAGGCTTTGCAGCGTATACCACGCCGGCATTTACCCTGGGTGTAGAAGCATTTATCAACTATGGTAAAAACGATGTAATTGCCACAAAGGGAAATAATATAGATACGCTGAATGCAAACGCAAAAGGCATATCCGTTTATATACGCGGATCGATCATTAATGAAAAGCTGGGATACTTTGCCCGTACAGATTACTTTAATCCGGACGTTAATTATATAAATTCTTATGCATCTTATAAAGGGCTCTCCACGTATTATGATCCTAATAACAAACAGCAACTTATTACGGCAGGGCTGGATTTTACGCCTGTAAAAAATGTGCATTTTATGCCAAATGCTACTTACACTGGTTATACAGCCCAAAACACCGCTTTAACAGGAGTAGCAAAAAAAGACTACGATCTCGTTTACAGGCTCACGTTTTACTATATATATAACAGGTAATAACAGCATCGCTGGCAACCCGTATTTCTCCTGCCAGCCTATTACTAAAAAGCACCTGCGCCTCCATAATTTTCACGAATGTGCTTAGTTAGTACAGAACATAGTATTTTCGCTTGCATTAAAATAAAGTAATGAACATTTTTGCAAAGTTACTTGCTCCAAAAAATAAGATATTTTACGAGCTTTTTGAACAGGCTGCCAATAACGTACGCCATATGTCGAAGCTACTTATTAAAGCAGTAGCTGAGGCCGACTTTGATAAACGTCAAGGTATTATTATAGAAATGGAAGACCTGGAGCATGCGAACGATGATTTGACCCACCGGATTTTTACCGAGTTGGGACGCAACTTTATTACACCTTTTGATAGAGAAGACATCCATTATCTTGCTTCCTCGCTCGATGATATTGCCGATTACATTTATGCTTCTGCAAAAAAGATAAATTTTTATCGTATCAATCCCAGCAATGATACCGGCTTACAAAAACTTACGGAAATCATTGATCAAAGTAGCTGCGAGGTGCAAAAGGCCGTAAGCGAACTGCGGGATATGAAGAACGTGAGGCAGATAACCGAATCGCTGGTAAAAATAAACAGCCTCGAAAACCAGGCCGATGATATTTATGATATGAGCATTGAACGCTTATTTGCTACAGAGAACGATGCAAAAGAAGTAATTAAAAAAAGAGAAATTTATCAGGTAATGGAAACCGCTACAGATAAATGTGAAGATGCGGCCAATGTAATAGAATCAATAATTGTTAAGTACGCGTAAACTGATTTAAATACCGGAAGGATAGCGAAGTTGAAAAAGGTAGTGGTGTACGCATATCTTCAAAGAGCCAAATTCCCTAATTATCCCTTATGACTTTTTTGATTGTTATTGTAGTATTGGCATTGGTTTTTGATTTCATTAATGGGTTTCATGATGCTGCTAATTCTATTGCCACCATTGTATCCACCAAAGTACTTACGCCGTTTCAGGCGGTTATATGGGCAGCCGCCTTTAACTTTATTGCGTTTTTTGTATTTAAGGAACATAAGGTGGCTGGTACTATTGCCAGTATTGTTACTTCTAACCTCATAGGGTTTCATTTAATATTTGCGGCTACAGTGGCAGCCATTTTGTGGAACTTGCTTACATGGTGGTTCGGTATTCCGTCTTCCTCGTCGCACACTTTAATTGGTGGATTGGCCGGAGCCGCTATAGCAGCTGGCGGCTTTGCCGGTGTAAACAGCGTTCCTATTATAAAAGCGCTGGTGTTTATGGTACTGTCGCCCATAATAGGAATGATACTGGCAGGCATAGTCACCTTAATTGTTGTGTTTCTGAGCAGGAACGCAAGGCCCGCAAAAGCAGAAAAAAACTTTAAACGGTTTCAGCTCATTTCTTCCGGTGCCTTAAGCCTTGCCCACGGCGGCGGCGATTCTCAAAAAACAATGGGTCTTATTCTTACCGCCTTATGGTTTTATAAAAAAACCCAAGGAGTAAATGTAAGCCTTGAACATTATCATATGCCCGATTGGCTTCCGATATCCTGCTATACAGCCATAGCTTTAGGAACCATGTCGGGCGGGTGGAGAATTGTAAAAACCATGGGAACCCGTATTACAAAAGTAAC
>JAICHT010000407.1 GCA_025924755.1 Chitinophagaceae bacterium
GGCAGATCATGGTATTTTTTATTGGCTAATATGATAGTAAGATTGCACCGTACAATAATATGCCGCTCCAGCTTTTTGATTTCCGCTACAAACCATCGAAAGTTCGGATTCATTTCCGGAGCACCGCCGGTAAGATCCACCGTTTGCAAAGAGGGATTTTGTTTCAATACTTCCAGGCATCGCTGCATCGTTTCCATGGTCATAATCTCTTTGCGGTCCGGGCCGGCATCTACATGGCAATGCCTGCACACCTGGTTGCACATTTTTCCTACGTTTACCTGGAAGATTTCTACCTGGGTAGCTTTCAGCGGATATAGATTGCTTTCTTCCAGCTTTTGCTGAAAAGGCACTAGTGCATAATTGCCCTGGCTGCCATGTTCCAAAATTTCAACCTGAGCATGACTATTTGCCAATAAATGGTGCTGGCTATGAAGCGTTCTTTTTTGATGAATGTCGTTTATCACATATTGATTTTACATTGCAATTTCTTTTACCTTGTTCATCATCTGCACACCGTGTACTAATACAGCGCCGCCTTTTATAGCCGCTGCTACATGCACGGCTTCCATCATCTGGGCTTCGCTCCAGCCCCTCTCAAAAGCGTCGCTGCTATAGGCATCAATGCAATACGGACATTGTACGGCATGTGCTACAGCTAATGCTATCAGCGACTTTTCCCTGGCCGATAAAGCACTATCTTTAAATACTTCTCCATAGTAGGAGAAAAATTTATCGGATAACTCTTTTTGATACGTTCCAATATTGCCAAATTTCTTCAAATCAGCTGCATCGTAATAGTGGTTACTCATTGATTACTTTTTTATAATTGTTTAAAGATAGCGTCCAGTCATATTTATTGAATTTTATTTTGGGCTGGCTATCCGCAGGAATAACAGCATGCTTTTTCAAAATAGTTATCATGCCTTTTTTGCCACCAAAATCGTGTCTGAACCAACCCATTAATGCGGGTAAGGTTACTATGTTTTTGGTGCTGTCATATTCCGCTTCTCCGGATAAATATGCCCTGGTAGCTGCATCCAATTGTGCGTTGATAGTTTGCGGATTGTAGAAAGCAATAGGAGGACAGCTTGTAGCGCCGCAATTTAATGCAAAGTGAATGCGGTAATCCACGTCGTTCACCCGTAATGTTTTTTCGGTTTTGCCCGGAAATAATTTATTTAAGTAACCAAGGCTCCATTTTATTTTTGACTTGCGCAAGATGCCGTGTTCTATCTCATCGAAACTTAACTCTTTTCCCGCAATCTTTATTTGCTTTGTTTTGAAAAACTGATTGCGTTTCTTATAAGCCAACGGATTTTTCTTTAGTAAAATTTGCGTATATGCGTTATAAAGATTGATCCAAAAAGCTTTTTTATCTTCAGCTTTCTTTAAGCTTGTTGTAAGTATTTCTAAAGAGATTTCGTTTAATTCATTTTGTAGTACTGTAGTATCTGCGCCGGTTTTGGCGGCATACATCATATCCTGCGATAATCGCACTATGGCATTTGTACTTCGTTGATTAGTGTAAGACATCACCGGAGATATTGAAGTTGGCTTCGTGTGGGAAGTTGCTGCAATACTACTATCTTTTGAGTAAGCCATATGGACGAGGTAGCAGTGCAATTTAAATTTTTTACATCGGAAATATTTAGCCACCAAACTCACTTGCTAACGCAGCTAAGCGTAGGCGTTAAATGTAAAGGCCCGATACGCTTACCTTTAGGTTTAGGAACTAATTAAAATGTAACAATTAAGCAGCAGGATTGGTTGAAATAAACTCCCGTACTTTTGCCGGAATGCAATTAGACACAAATACGATACAGCAGCTATTGGGGTATTTAAAAATAGACGCTTTAAACGAGATGCAGCTTGCTTCGATGGAAGCGGCTAAAAAAGACCAGGATATGATATTGCTTTCGGACACCGGCTCCGGAAAAACACTGGCTTTTTTATTGCCGGTTTTAGAAGTGCTGAACGCTGATAGCTCCCACACACAGGCTTTGATTATTGTGCCTTCCAGGGAGTTGGCGTTGCAAATAGAAAACGTGTTTAAAACCATGGGTACTGGTTTTAAAATTACCTGCTGCTATGGCGGTCATTTGCGGGAAACTGAAGAAAACAATTTGATACAAGCGCCGGCATTGATAGTAGGAACGCCGGGACGTTTGGCCGACCACATCCGCCGGGGTAATATTCAACCGGACGGCATTGAAACACTGGTATTAGATGAATTTGACAAATCGCTGGAGCTGGGTTTCCAGGAAGAGGTGTCTTTTATTATCGGCTCTTTAAAGCATGTCAAAAAACGCATCTTAACTTCCGCTACAGAATCGCTTGCTATTCCGGAGTTTCTTCAATTAAATA
>JAICHT010000408.1 GCA_025924755.1 Chitinophagaceae bacterium
ATTATGTAAAAGACCAGATTGATATGACCCTGGAAAAGTGGGGTTATCATTTACAGGACTTACAGATCAATGATATTACGTTTGATAAAGTGATCATGGATAGTATGAGTAAAGTGGTAGCTTCCAATAACTTAAAAGCCGCGGCCGAAAACGAAGGCCAGGCGTTGCTGATTACTAAAACAAAAGGTGCGGAAGCGGAAGGAAATGCTATTAAAATTGCAGCAGAAGCGGAGCGGGAAGCTGCCCGCTTGCGGGGCCAGGGTGTCGCCCTCTTCCGGCAGGAAGTGGCAAAAGGTATGAGCGAAGCCGCCGAACAAATGAAACAAGCCAACTTAGATACCAATGTGATCTTATTTAGCATGTGGACAGAAGCGATCAAAAACTTTGCAGAATACGGAAAGGGCAATGTGATATTCCTTGATGGAAGCTCAGACGGTATGGAAAAAACCATGAAGCAAATTCAGGCTTTAGTAGTAAAGCAAGCCGGCACCGATGGAGTATGAGCGAGATAAGAGGTTGTATTATTTATTTGCCAAAATGAGATCAGCGGCAAACGACCAACGCTTCTCTGCCTGTTAAATAACTTCAAAAGTTTGCACCTGCGCTGGCCTATCATTGGATTATTAAAACAGCCGCACTACACTTGCAAAATATTAACCGGTAACCAACGTTATTGAACACGTTGTACTACATTTACGAGCTTAAAGAAACAATGCCTATATGATTACACTTTTGCAGGTTTTAGATACTACCCAAAAAGTAGTGAGCAGCGCAACACAAGTTGAAAACGGTGGAAGCGATTTAAATTTATTTCAGCTTTTACAATTGGGTGGGTATTTGATGGTTCCATTGGTATTGCTGTTTTTAATATCCATTTATGTATTTACCGAGCGGCTGATTACTATTAACCGGGCTTCCAGAATCGATAGTAATTTTATGAACATCATCCGCGATCATGTCACCAATGGAAATGTAGGTGCAGCACGGAGTTTTGCGAAAAATACTAACAACCCCGTAGCGCATATCATTGCAAAAGGCATACAACGTATTGGCAAACCTATTGATGCCATTGAAAAAAGCATGGAAAATGTCGGCAAACTGGAGTTGTATAACCTCGAAAAGAATATTCCCATATTAGCGCTAATAGCTGGTATCGGGCCTATGTTTGGTTTCCTGGGTACCATCGTGGGAATGTTTAAATTATTCTATGCACTGGCAAGCACCGGCGAGTTTACCATTCAGTCTATGGCTAATGGTATTTACACCAAAGTAATATCATCGGCAGTAGGGTTGATAGTAGGATTGGTGGCGTATATTATGCATAGTTACCTGGTAGCGCAGGTAGATAAAACGGCTAATAAAATGGAAGCATCCAGCGCAGAATTTATTGATATTCTGCAAGAGCCAACGAAGTAAAGAGAGGAATTAGAAGGCGGGCAATATAGGTACTATATAGCTGCTGTTGCGACGCTCCGTTCTCTTAGGTAATGCTGTGAAACTATTTTGATACTAACTTTTGAACTTTGACTTTCTAATGAATATCAGGAGAAAATTAAGAGCCCACGCCGAGGTACACACCGGTCCGCTGAACGATATCTTGTTTATATTGTTGTTGTTCTTTTTAATTGCAGCCACACTGGCCAATCCGAACGTCATCAAGCTATCGCAGCCGAAGGCTAAAACCGAAGGAAAGACAAAGCAAACCGTGGTGGTTTCCATTGACGCGAACCAGGTATATTACGTAGGCACCAACAAGGTAACCGGCGATTCTGCCATGCGCCTGGCTTTAATACCTCTTATAAAAAAAGAAACGCAAGACCCTACTATAGTTATAAACGCCGATAAAAAAGTGCCGATAGATGATGTAGTGGCTGTAATGCGCATCGCACGGGAGTTAGGAGCAAAAAGCGTATTGGCGGTTGACAGAAATGCGCAGTAGGCAAGCTGTTAAAACCTTGATATTTTTACCATTCGGTCTTTTCCTTGCATGTCTTTTCTTAATACTATATTTTGATAGCCGTATGCGGTAAAAAGCTGTACAACTTCTTCACCTAAATCTTCCTGAATCTCTACATAAATACAGCCATTTTCGTACAGGCGTTCCTTGGCAAATGATGCAATCGCCTCATAAAAGATCAAGGCGTTATCCTCCGGTACAAACAAAGCCTGGTGCGGTTCGTAGTCTACTACATTCGGGTCCATTTTTTGTTCGTCTTTTAATGGTATATATGGCGGATTGCTTACTATGATATCCACAGCAGGCAATTGTTTTCGTTGAGCTGCATTCAAAAAATCAACACTTACAAAATCGACCCGAATGTCTAAGGTGGCTCCGTTTCTCCTGGCTAC
>JAICHT010000409.1 GCA_025924755.1 Chitinophagaceae bacterium
AATTACTCTTGCAAATCCTACCTGGTTTTTGTTATTATATACACCAAAACAAAGTGATCCTTCAATTGATCTTTTTACTACTTCTAAAGGAATGTTCATAGCCCAATGCGATTCTTTAGACAGAAAATTATGAATGAGTTGTATATCAAGCTTTTCCTTATCAGTGGAAATTGTAAAGTTGTCCTTTATTACTTCGTAATGCATGTGGTTCGATTAATCGTGGAATAGTTTATGATGCAAATTAACTATCACTCAAAATTATTTATTATGAAAGGATATCACCATTATAAAGATTGCATTGAAGCCTGTTTAAGATGTGCCGCAATTTGTAATCATTGTGCCAGTTCCTGTACACAGGAAGAGGATGTAAAGATGATGACTAAATGCATTCAATTAGATATGGAATGCGCAGTTCTTTGCTATGCTGCAGCACAACTCATGAGTATGGGAAGTGATAAAGCGATTGAGATTTGCAGAATGTGTGCGGATGTTTGTGAACAGTGCGGTAATGAATGCGGAAAGCATCAAACAGAACATTGTCAGGAATGTGCTGAAATGTGTCATCATTGTGCCGAAGAATGCAGGCGTATGGCGGGAGTTGCTGCTTAAGGATTAGATAATTTGCTATAAAAGAAAGAGCTCTGAATTTCTTCAGAGCTCTTCTATCAGTCGGGAAGACAGGATTCGAACCTGCGACCCCCTGGTCCCAAACCAGGTGCGCTACCGGCCTGCGCTACTTCCCGATTGATTCTTAGCCTGTTGTAAAAATCGAGGCTGCAAATGTAGGTTTTATTGGCTTATAAGAAGTAAAAGAATTGAAAAAATGCGTTGTAAAAGTAATTAAGCGCATCCAGCCTTGGCCGGGAAGCTGTCAGGTTCGAATCCCGTCTTCCCGACTGTTAGAATTTGAGGACATACAGACTGATGTTTTAACACATAGTTCATTCTGTTCGAAGATTTTTTATAGGTTTCGTAATAGCTGCTTTAATGGATTGAAAACTGATAGTAAGTAAAGCAATGGCTATTGTAAAAACACTAACAACAAGAAATATCCACCAACTTATATCCGTTCTATAATAATACGTTTGGAGCCAAATACTCATAATATAATTCCCTAATGGAATTGCAATAAGTAATGCTAGTAATACTAGTGTTAAAAAATCCCGTGACAATAATCGAAAGATCCCAATTATACTAGCTCCCAAAACTTTACGAATGCTGATTTCTCGAGACCGTTGTTCAACGGTAAATATTGTTAAACCGAGTAAACCCAGGCAGGAAATAAAAATTGCGAGAAATGCAAAACAATCAGAAAGTTTACTTACGGTCATTTCAGTTTGATATAACTTACTGAACTCCTCATCAGAAAACTTATACGTAAATGGGAATTGAGGATTTATTTGTTTCCAAAGCTGTTGAAGGTCTGCTATAGCAGGTTTTGTTTGTCCGGCTTCAATCCTTATTAACGCATTGCCATAATTCTCATTCTCACCTAATCTTAATATTAAAGGAGCAACAGGTAATTTCAATGAATTGAAATGAAAATCTTTAATCACACCTATAATAGAGCCTTTTTTACTCCAAAACGTTAGCGGTTTGCCTATAGGATCTTTATAACCGATTTTCTTTAAAGCTTGTTCATTCAAAATATATCCAACAGAATCTGTGGGAAAGTCTTTTGAAAAATCACGTCCCATGAGAAGAGTGATACCCATAGTTTTTATGAAATCATAACCTACAGATCCGGGTGTAAACATAGGTTTTGATGTTGGATCCTTCCCTTCCCATTCCACTCCTGCTGTACCCATATCAATTTGAGTAGGTGTTTGAGTGATGCGTGTGATGTATTTTATACCGCGAAGGTTCAATGCCTGCTGCTTGAAAACGGGATATTTTTTGGTAAGATCACCATCTAAAGGCAGGTACAAAAGATTTTCGCGATTGTATCCTAAATTTTTGGTTCTTATATATTCTATCTGGCGAGAAATAACAATAGTACCTATGATAAGAATTACAGAGAGAACAAATTGAAAGACAACCAAACCTTTACGGAATAATGAGGCCCTTGTAGTAAATTTTAATGTGCCTTTCAGCACTTTTATCGGCCGGAAAGACGAAAGATACAAAGCAGGATAACTGCCAGCTATAACACCAGTTATTATTGTTAATAGACTAGTATTGATCCAAAAGCGAGCATTTGATACAGGCAATTGTATCTGTTTATTAGACAAGGTGTTGAAAAATGGAAGTAATATGGATACAAAAGCGAGAGCAATGACTACAGCAAGACTGCAAAATAAAATAGCTTCACCT
>JAICHT010000410.1 GCA_025924755.1 Chitinophagaceae bacterium
TATCGTTTAACTGGCGGGCTGCTAATTGAGATGACTCGTACCAGAAGGTATAGTTGCCGGTAAATATTTTAATCTTGCTCCGATCTACATCTGCTACGTGTGTACACACCGAATCTAAAAAGTGACGGTCGTGAGATACCACTAACACAATATTTTCATAATCGGCTAAAAAGTTTTCCAGCCACCCGATGGTTTCAATATCCAATCCGTTGGTAGGCTCATCGAGCAATAGAATATCAGGATTGCCAAACAGCGCCTGCGCCAATAAAACCCGTACTTTCATATTAGAAGGAATATCCTTCATCAATGTTTGATGATAGTCTTCCTTAATACCCAGATCGCTTAACAACGTTCCGGCATCGCTTTCGGCGGTATAGCCGCCCATTTCGCCAAACTCACCTTCCAGCTCACCGGCACGCATGCCGTCGGCTTCTGTAAAATCGGCTTTTGCATAAATGGCATCGCGTTCCTGCGCTACTTTCCATAATTTTTCATGGCCCATCATCACCGTATTCAATACCGAAGCTTCGTCAAACGCAAACTGGTTTTGCTTTAGCACCGCCATCCGCTCGCCGGGAGTAATTTCCACACGGCCTTTGTTGGGCTCTATTTCACCCGATAATATTTTTAAAAAGGTAGATTTACCGGCACCGTTGGCACCAATAATACCATAACAATTTCCTTTGTTGAACGTAAGATTTACTTCATCAAACAATACTCTTTTACCAAAAGAAAGTGACACATTGTTCACAACTATCATTGCACAAAAATTTGAGGCGCAAAAGTACTTATTTAAAACATGGCAACCCCCATATTTACGTTAAATAAAAGATTAAAAGCGGGCTATATGCTGGCAAAAGATTTGAAGCAATAGAAGAAAATGATATAATTATGAGAAAGGTTTTGATAGTAGCGATGACCCTCGGTGTTTTTACCGCCTGTAATAACAGTTCCGACCAGGGCGGCGTGGTAAATGACGGCATTAAAGCGGTAGATAGCAATGGCGGACTGGCAGATACTTCTTACCGGATTAACAACAACCTGAAGAAAACGGATACGGCTAAAATGGAAAACCGGGAAGATCTTTCAACAAGAGATACAATGAAGCACCAGTAAAGTTATGGGTTGAGAACTTTGATTTAGCGGTATGAGCTGGTGAATAATTCTTTTGATTTATTAAGCAACCTGTGTCTGTTCTTTCAAAGTTCACAACCTGTGGCTTACACTCATTTGCTATTCAGCTTTGTAAACAGGTAAGGCGTGTATTCAACAAAGTCGGCCACTTTTACGGTTACTGATTTTACTATTCCGTTTTCTACAGTAAAGGGAAAGATGGCTTTACTAAATTCAGGGTCAGAAAAGGTAGCGTAAAAACGGTTGTTACCTAAGGATTCTAACTTTGCATACATATCCGGGTGATGGGCAAATTTCATTTTAAGCATATTGTTTTCCAGCACCACCTTCATATTGCCATACAGGTCGTTAGCGTAGCTGCCGGTATAAGCAGTCAGCGGTAGTTGAGGTTTCAGGTGCAAGTCTGCCGAATCCTTCAGCTTCTTTTCTTTTTGCATTTCGGCGTTTCGTTGCATAGCGGCAGAATACAAATATACCTTGCTGTAATTGCGGTAAGCATTGCCTAAATAGGCGTCCATAATTTCCCACTTCAGGGCTTCATAAAAAGCATTCTGATCGGTATTGGTTAATACAATAATGCCCAGTTTTTCTTCCGGCACTAAAGTAACACTGGTTACGAAACCATTGACGCCGCCGGTATGCGATACAATTTTTCGTCCGCTATATTCTTCTAAAAACCAACCCAGCCCGTACAGGGAGAAATGACCTTTGTTGAAAAGGGTTCCTCCGTTACCAATAATAGATTGTGGCGTGCGGGTTTGCTCTATAGCCGCAAACGGCACCACTTGTTTATCCTCGTATTTGCCGTTATTTAGTTGCATCAGCACCCAATGACTTAAATCGCTAACCGATGAACTCATACTGCCTGCCGGGGCCAGGTTATCAATAGCGCCATATGGAATCGGCATTAATTTGCCGTCCGCTAGGGTATAGGCTTTGGCGGCATTGGTGGCGGTACGGATGTCTTTTGATAAGGTTAATGTCCGGTTCATATTCAGCGGAACAAGAAGCTGCTCTTTTATAAAATCTTCCCATTCTTTGCCGGTAACTTTTGGAATGACCTGGCCTGCAGTTAAGAAAGCAGCATTGGTATATCCCCAATGTGTTCTGAAATCATACACCGCTTTTACGTGGCTCATTTTTTCAATCACTTCTGCACGGCTAAGATCAGA
>JAICHT010000411.1 GCA_025924755.1 Chitinophagaceae bacterium
CTTCTCTCTCCATTCTCATTTAAAATTAAAGGATCTACCTCCCAGCCTTTACTTACTTTGAACAAAAACTATCATCGCAATTCCTTAACTTTAAATAGCCAGCAAACTGAAGGTGTGTGCCGCATTAAAACTTATATCAAAAGCCTGAGAACAGGAAAAACTAAAACCATAATATATGCCTAAATATGTAGTAGAACGGGAAATTCCCGGTGCCGGAAAATTATCTGCTGAAGAATTAAGGAGCCTTTCTGAAATTTCCTGCAGCGTTTTAAAAAATATGGGGCCGCAGATCCAGTGGGTGCAAAGCTATGTAACCGATGATAAAATTTATTGCATTTACATTGCCCCGAACGAAGAAGTGGTACTGGAGCACGCCAGGCAGGGAGGCTTTCCAGCAAATGAAATAAATGAAGTATTTACCATTCTTGACCCAACCTCTGCAGAAGTCTAAACCAATCATACCAGGTTGGGTTATTCTTCAGATAATTAACGACTATACTATTGCCATAAAATCACAGGAATCCTGGTTTGAATTTACAATTTTCAGTTATTATTATTAGCTTTAAAAAAGTTGTTTCGAAAAGCTCAACACAACCTTTATACTGCTAACACCAAATTTATGCAAGTTCTATCAGCCACTTCCACAGAAGCACCAAGAGTAACTGCACCTTCTGGTAAAACGTCTGCCACCTCTCATCGCGTCGTATCGGTAGATGCGTACCGCGGTCTTGTAATGTTATTAATGATGGCGGAAGTATTGTCTTTTCGCCGGGTTTCTGAAGCATTACCCAACAGTTCGTTCTGGCGCTTTTTATACCATCACCAGGATCATGTGCCGTGGGTGGGTTGTTCGCTGCACGATTTGATTCAACCGTCCTTTTCTTTTCTGGTAGGTGTGGCACTGCCCTATTCCATAGCAAGCCGTATGGCAAAAGGAGCCAAACAAAGCGATTTGCTAAGACATACCATTGTACGTTCCATCATTTTAATAGTGCTGGGTATTTTTCTACGATCCATGTCATCTACCCAAACCAATTTTACATTTGAAGATACGCTTACTCAAATTGGTTTAGGCTATACTTTTTTATATATGCTGGGCTTTCAGTCGCCCCGCACACAAATCATATCACTGGCTGCTATTTTAATAGGTTATTGGGCCGCTTTTGCTCTTTTCCCATTGCCCGATGCCTCTTTTAATTATGCTGCCGCCGGTGTGCCTCCTGCATGGGAGCACAACCTCACTGGCTTTGCTGCGCATTGGAATAAAAATACCAATATGGCCTGGGCATTTGACCGCTGGTTTTTAAATTTATTTCCGCGTGAAAAACCTTTTGCATATAACGAAGGCGGCTATGCAACGCTTAGTTTTATCCCCACGCTTGGCACTATGATTTTAGGGCTTATAGCTGGTAATACATTAAAGTCGCCACTGGTTGCCAGCAAAGAAAAAATCAAACGTTTTATTATAGTAGGAATTGGGTTAGTATTGGCAGGACTGCTGCTTCATATTACCGGCGTAAATCCTATTGTAAAACGCATATGGACACCAGCCTGGACACTGTTTAGCGGGGGCTGTTGCTTTTTGCTATTGGCCTTTTTTTATGGAGTGATTGATTATAAAAAATATAAGGCATGGAGTTTCCCGCTTATGGTAATAGGTATGAACTCCATTGCGGCCTATGTAATGGCGCATACCCTATTTTCTTTTATCGAAAACTCGTTTGCCATACATATGGGACAGAATTACAGTAAGGTTTTTGGCGATGCGTACGCCTCATTAATTAGCGGCAGCTTAGTATTGCTGGTAACCTTTTATATTTTATATTGGATGTATAAAAGAAAGGTATTTATAAGGATTTAGCAGTTGGCATTACTATCAATAAAATAATCTACCATCAAAGTAAAAGTGGCCATATTGTGACAGATGTTGGATAAATTGCGGCAATGAAAATCTTAAACAAAGTTGCATTGTTTGGTTTGTTTTTTTACCTGCCGTTTAGCTGCATGGCCTGGGGACTATTAGGACACCGAATTGTAGGGCAAATTGCAGAAAGTTATTTAACACCAAAAGCAAAAAAAGAAATTCAAAATATATTAGGCGTAGAGTCTTTGGCTATGGCCAGCAACTGGGCCGATTTTATCAGATCGGATTCCAGTTTTAACTTCCTGGCTCCCTGGCATTATATTAATGTAGAGGACAACCTTACTTATAAGGATCTGCAGGCGTATTTAAAAACCGATACTATCGCTGATGCCTATACGAAAATAAATTTCCTGGTTAAAGAATTAA
>JAICHT010000412.1 GCA_025924755.1 Chitinophagaceae bacterium
GAAGCAGGATCTAACAAAATGGCCAGCGCATCCGATACTACACACAATATATTTGTTACTAAAAATAAGGTACTGATTGGCTGGATAGATATGGAGGATGAAGTGCGGCCGGAAGCCAAAAACATCATTCAGTTTTTGAAAGCAAAGGGCATTAAAACCATTTTGCTCAGCGGCGACCGCTATGACGCCTGCAAACTCTTGGGTCAAAGCTTAGGCATAGATGAAGTAATAGCCGAACAAACGCCGGAAGAAAAATTACAAAAAGTAGCAATGCTTTCGCATCAACAACCTACAGTAATGGTGGGTGATGGCATTAACGATGCGCCGGCTTTGGCAAAAGCCACTATCGGCATTTCCATGAGCGAGGCATCTCAGGTAGCCATGCAAAGCGCACAGGTGGTTTTGGTAAATAGTGGATTGCAAAAACTGCCTACAGCTTTAGGCCTGGGCAGGCATACTTTCCTTACGATAAAGCAAAACCTTTTATGGGCTTTTTTATATAATATCATTGCCATCCCTGTAGCAGCACTTGGTTTTCTTACACCAGCCTTTGGTGCGCTGGTTATGGGCCTGAGCGATGTAATACTGGCTGCTAATTCAGCCCGGCTATTTATTAAAAAGGTAGATCGGTGATTCGTAGCTATGCAATAGTTGTTTTCTGAAAACAAATGTTTACTTTATACAAATTTTGAAATAAGTAAACGCCATGTTTCTTCAGGCACCTCATAAAAAGTTACAGTTGGTTACCACTTCCAAAAAGTTGGTGGAACAGTGCTATGAAATAACAAAAGCCCTGTCTGAAGAAAGAAACGATATCGTCCAACATATCAGGAAATCCGTGTTAGCCATGTATCTCTGTATTTGCGAAGCCTCCTATCAATCAAAAAAACAGAAAAGAAAAACATATAAAAAAGCACTTACCCAACTGATGGTCGCCGACGCTGCTTTCGAAATTTTAATAGAATCCGGAGCTGTTAAACAAGACCAGTTGGCCAATCTTCCGGCTTTGTTTCTATACATTTACGAGCAACTTAATCAACTTATAGAAGTAGCATAATAGCTTGACTCTTTTCAATGCCGGATATACATACCATATTAAAAGACTATTGGGGATATGACACGTTCCGCCCACTGCAGCAGGAGATTATTAATTCTGTAATAGCCAAAAAAGATACCTTGGCTTTGCTCCCTACCGGTGGCGGGAAATCCATATGTTACCAGGTGCCTGCCTTAGCACAGGAGGGTATCTGCCTGGTAATTTCACCACTCATTGCACTGATGAAAGACCAGGTAGAAAACCTGCGCAAACGCGGTATTATGGCGCTGGCCATTTACTCTGGCATGTCGCGCAGGCAAATAGTGCAAACCCTGAAAAATGCTTCCGGTGGTCCTTATAAATTATTGTATATATCGCCGGAGCGTATTGAAACGTCTTTGTTTGAAGAATACCTTCCGGCATTAGGAATTAATTTAATAGCGGTAGATGAAGCGCATTGCATCTCGCAATGGGGCTACGACTTCCGGCCGGCTTATTTGCGCATTTCCGAACTAAGAAACCAGTTGCCCGGCGTACCCATATTAGCACTAACGGCGTCGGCTACACGAGAAGTGCAGAAAGACATTTGTGAAAAGCTGCTATTTACCAACAGCCAGGTTTACCGGCAGTCGTACGAACGTAAAAATTTGTCCTACAGCGTTTTTAAAGTAGATGCTAAAATTAACAAGCTCATTCAGATTATCAGCAATGTTCCGGGTACGATGATTGTTTATTGCAAAAGCCGTAAGCGAACGCAGGAAATACAGCAGTTACTACAGATGCACCATATCAGTTCGCACAGCTATCATGCCGGGCTGCCGCAGGAAGAGCGAACTAAAAAGCAACAGGACTGGATTGAAAACACGGTGCGGGTAATAGTATGCACCAATGCATTTGGAATGGGTATAGACAAGCCCGATGTACGGGCGGTGGTACACATAGATATGCCGGATAGTTTGGAAAATTATTATCAGGAAGCCGGACGTGCCGGACGCGATGGCAAAAAAGCATATGCCGTTTTACTGGTGGAAGAAAAGGATTCAGTTGAACTTGAAGAACTTCATGCTGTTCGCTTTCCGGATTTTGAGCAAATTAAGAATGTATACGGGGCACTGGTAAACTACCTGCAAATTCCAGTACACAGCGGACAGGATATCAGCTACACATTTAAGTTTGAAGAATTTATCAAAAACTTTAAGCTTAATAGTAATACCACCTTATATGCTTTGAAA
>JAICHT010000413.1 GCA_025924755.1 Chitinophagaceae bacterium
GTAAAAAAAGGTCAATGGTGGCGGTTTATTACCTGCGGGTTGATCCATGCCGATTTTGGCCACCTGTTTTTTAATATGTTATCGCTGTATTTTTTTGGACCGTTTGTAGAAGACGGCTTTGTACAATTGTTTGGTGAAAATGGGAAATGGATTTATTTATTGCTCTATGTGTCAGCGCTGGTTATCTCTCTTTTACCTACCTATTTTAAAAATCAAGACAGCTACAGCTACAGAAGTTTAGGCGCTTCCGGTGCAGTAAGTGCGGTAATCTTTGCTGGCTTAATGCTGGTGCCTACGGCTACTATTTATTTATATTTTATTCCAATGCCCGGCTTTGTGTTTGCCCCGCTTTACCTTATTTTTTCTATGTATATGGAAAAAAAAGGCCGCGACAATATCAACCATTCTGCACATTTATGGGGTTCCTTATATGGATTGGCTTTTGTAATAATAGCCTGCCTTTTTATTGGATACCCGATTGTGCAAAGCACGATTGAAGAAATTAAAGAGTATATCGTTGCTAAGATTTAATGAGTGTAATCTGTAGCACCTCTTTTGTCCCAGGTGTTATTTTAAAACGGTCGTCTATGCGATAGCCTACTATCCATAAAATCTTTTTATTGGCTTCTAAAACCCAGGTGTTTTCTTTTTGGGTTGTCGTTAGTTTTTGGTCAATAAAAAAACGGGATAGTTTTTTCTTTTTCCGCATTCCTAATGGATAAAAGTAATCACCTGCTTTCCACCTGCGGAGTAATAATGGAAAGGAAAATTCCTTGCAATCTAAAAGCGCTACGTTCATTGATTTATTAATAGAAACCTTGTCGGCAGCTTCTTTTTTCATTTCCAGATATCCATCAGGTAGGTAAATTTTTTTGGTAGTTTCTTCTATTACAAGGGTATCAGCAAAGGGCCAATGTTTTGGGCTAATAATAAGCCATGCTCTGTTTTTTATCACCCGGAAATTTTCATTTTCTATATACCGGCCGGTTTCACTTTCCGATAGTTTCATGATTTCGTAAACCTGCTTTTCCGTAAAATGGAACCTTTTAAATATTTCATATGGCAAAGAAGTCGCACTGTATTTATTCAATTGATTAACAGCAATCTTGAATTCGTTACCTGTTTTTTCTATTAATTTATATTCCAGGTTATTAACCAATTTATCATATAGTGCTTCGGTTTTTTTTAAACGTTCAATAGTAGCCAATACGTTTTCTTCTGCCTGCGGATAAATTTTTTTTATTTCAGGAATCACGGTGTTTCTAAAAAAATTTCGGGTGTATTTGTCGGAACTATTTGACGAATCTTCTACCCAGCTTAATCCATATTGTTTTGCAAACGTTTCAATATCATACCGGGTAAGTTGCAATAAAGGCCGCAGGCAATAAGAATCTTTTACCATGTCGGGCATACCGGTTAATCCATGCAGCCCCGAACCCCTGAAAAAGTGCATCAGCACAGTTTCCATATTGTCGTTGGCATGATGGGCAAGCAGGGTAAAGTCATACCCTTTTTCCTTGTGTAGTTCCCCAAACCAGTGATAGCGCAGGTTTCGGGCGGCTTCTTGTATAGATAACTTATGAATGGTAGCATATGCAGCGGTTTCAAATGACTGTATCAATACCGGCACCTCATATTTTTTACCCAGCGATCTTACAAATTCTTCGTCTCTTTCACTCTCCGCTCCCCTCAACTTAAAATTGCAATGCGCAATAGTAAAGTTCAGGCCTGACTGTTTAGCCAGTTCGCACAGTGCTGCCGAATCAATACCTCCACTAACTGCCAATGCAAATTGTAGCGAAGGATTCAATAAATTTCTTCTTTTTAAAAATTGCTGAAACTGGTATAGCAAGTCTGCCTTTTTAATATTAATACACTAAATCTTCATAAGCCGATAGTAATTCCTGGTAGGCATGTTGGTCGCCTGCCGCTTTTGCTGCTGCCATCCCTTTTTCATATACCGCCACCGCTTCTTTTTCTTTATGATTCCGTTCTAAAAGCTTTGCCAAATGGTAATAGCTGCCAATATAAGTCGGGTCATTACTCAATACATTCTCAAATAACTCCTGTGCTTTTGCATCCTCGCCGGCTTTTATATATTCCATTGCCAGTGCATGCTGTACAAAGTTATCCACTGGATTGGCAGCTAGAAATTCTTTCAACCGGGCTATTTTATCCATGCAGATTTAATATGGGTTTTA
>JAICHT010000414.1 GCA_025924755.1 Chitinophagaceae bacterium
CTATTTGGCGACGGTTCAGCAGCAGCTTTGGTAACGTCCGGAAATCATCCTGCGAAAGGAATTGCTATCAATCACTTTTATTCTGAAGTGATCCCGAAAGGCAAGCGGGATATGGCGTGGGAGCTATCTTCTACCGGTTTTTTAATGACGCTGAGTGGTTATATTCCCGATTTGATTGAAGAAGATTTTAACCATATTGTGCAACGGTGTTTGCAACATGCCAATTTAGAAAGCAGTGATATTACCGATTGGTGCATACATCCTGGGGGAAAGCGGATATTAGAAGCCATACAACACAGTGTAGCGTTGGAACACCAGCAGTTGCAACCTTCTTATGATGTGTTGCAGGAGTATGGAAATATGTCGTCGGCCACTATCTTATTTGTTTTGAAAAAGATGCTGCATCATAAAGCAAAGAAAAACATATTGGGTGCTGCTTTCGGGCCCGGACTTACTGTGGAAACTTTTATAGCTTCTTGTTAAATGCCTTCTTTTACACATCGTACGTTAAAAAAAGAATTGCTGGATGGCGAGGGAATTCCGTTTGCCGATATCCGGCAAAACATGCAGGAGCTAAATACGATCAATCATTATTTAGGCGGTCATGCTGTAACACTACAAGGATGTGAAAACCTTTTAAAAAATATTCCTTTAAATGAAACCATCACTATTGTTGAAATAGGCTGCGGTGGCGGTGATAATTTACGTGTAATAAAAAGATGGGCTGAAAGAAATAAAGTTTCGATAAACCTTGTTGGTATTGATATTAATGAAGAATGTATTTTTTTTGCCAAACAGCAAATTGCCAACGGGCATATTGAATTTATTTGTTCCGATTACAGGAACGTAATTTTTGAACGTACACCTCATATTCTTTTCACATCGCTTTTTTGCCACCATTTTACAGACAATGAATTGACCTCTATGCTATCGTGGCTCTATCAAAATTCTGTAATAGGTTTTTTTATTAACGACCTGCACCGCCACCCATTGGCGTATTATTCGATAAAGCTTATAACAAAAGCCTTTTCAAAAAGTTATCTGGTAAAAAATGACGCGCCGCTTTCCGTTCAGCGTAGCTTTATAAAAAAAGATTGGACAGAACTCTTGCAGAAGAGTAGCATAAAAGATTATTCTCTAGAATGGAAGTGGGCTTTCCGCTGGTTGATTGTTGTGAAAAAATAAAATGAATAACCTGCAAACTACATACGACGTAGCAATTATTGGCGGCGGCCTGGCAGGCCTTGCGCTGGCTTTTCAACTAGCTGGTAAAGGTTATCATATTGTACTGATAGAAAAAGAAAAGTATCCGTTTCATAAAGTTTGCGGCGAGTACATTAGTATGGAATCCTGGAACTTTTTAGAAAGCCTTGGCGTCCCACTGTCAAACCTGGATCTTCCGCATATCCATACACTACAACTCACGGCAACCAATGGAAAATCGTTTACTACACCTTTACCGTTAGGTGGTTTCGGCATCAGCCGCTTTTTATTAGATCATACATTAGCAGATATTGCAAAAAGCAATGGTGTAACGGTTTTAGAAGAAACAAAAGCAACGGATGTCCTTTATAAGAACGGAGTATACGAAGTTGATATCCAAACAAAAAAATTACCAGTACAAAAGCTACAGGCTATGATATGCTGCGGCGCATTTGGAAAGCGCAGTAATATAGATGTAAAATGGAAGCGTAGTTTTATTCAAAACCAGGCATCCCGCATCAATAACTTTGTTGGCGTTAAATACCATATCAAAACCCTGTGGCCCGAAGCTGTTATCGGGTTGCATAACTTTAGTGGCGGCTACTGCGGAATATCTAAAATTGAAGGAGATGCGTATTGCCTGTGTTATATGACTACCGCAGCCCAACTTAAAAAAGCCGGAAATTCAATTGAACAATTACAGCAGCAGGTATTATATCAGAACCCTTTTTTAAAACAAATTTTTACAAACAGCACCATAGCACCGGTTTTCCCCGTAACCATCTCTCAAATAAGTTTCGATAAAAAAGAGCAGGTTGAGCAAGGTGTGTTAATGATAGGCGATGCAGCAGGCATGATAACAGCACTCTGCGGAAACGGAATGAGCATGGCGCTGCACGGCAGTAAAATAGCCACGCAGCTAATAGATTTGTTTTTACAAAAAAAGATATCACATCAGCAGCTGGAAAGTA
>JAICHT010000415.1 GCA_025924755.1 Chitinophagaceae bacterium
ATACAATAATGCCCAGTTTTTCTTCCGGCACTAAAGTAATACTGGTAACAAAACCATTGACACCGCCTGTATGCGATACGATTTTCCTTCCGCTATATTCTTCTAAAAACCAGCCCAGCCCATACAAAGAAAAATGACCTTTGTTGAAAAGTGTTCCTCCATTGCCAATAATAGATTGAGGCGTACGGGTTTGCTCTATAGCCGCAAACGGCACCACTTGCTTGTCCTGGTATTTACCGTTATTTAGTTGCATCAGCACCCAATGGCTCAAATCGCTAACCGATGAACTCATACTGCCTGCCGGGGCCAGGTTATCAATAGCGCCATATGGAATCGGCATTAATTTACTATCCACCACCGTATAGGCTTTGGCGGCATTGGTGGCTGTACGGATGTCTTTTGATAAGGTTAATGTCCGGTTCATATCCAGCGGAACAAGAAGTTGCTCTTTTATAAAATCCTCCCATTCTTTGCCAGTAACTTTTGGAATGACCTGGCCTGCAGTTAAAAAAGCGGCATTGGTATATCCCCAATGTGTTCTGAAATCATACACCGCTTTTACGTGGCTCATTTTTTCAATCACTTCTGCACGGCTAAGATCAGATGTCCAGTAAGTAAAATCGCCCTGGAAGGTTTTAAAGCCCAGCCGGTGGCAAAGTAAATCGCGAAGAATGGCCTGCTCGCCAGCCAGCTTATTATCCAGTTTAAAACCAGGGATCCACTTTGTTACCTTATCATCGAGCGATAATTTCTTTTCTACATCCAGCATGGCCAAAGCCGTAGCAGTAAAGGCTTTGGTGTTGGAGCCAATCATGAACAAGGTATTTTCATCTACTTTATTTGCCGTTCCTGCCTCTGTTACACCATATCCCTTCATAGCTACTACGGCTCCGTTTTTTACAATGCATACAGCCACACCGGGAATCTGCCATTCGGTGAGCGCTCTGTTTACATAAGCATCCAGGCTGTCTTTTACAAAAGCAGGAGCAGCCTCCTGCGAAAATAGTGGAGTGGAAATACAGTAGAATACCAGTAAAATAAAAAGCAGTAATGTCTTTCTCATAAGCTATGTAATATGGTTTGAGAAAGTTAATACATTAAAACCAACAGCAATAAATTTTTGATCTTTATAAATGCATAACTGATTATTTATAATACATGGGCGTCAACAGCGGGATGTTGTACCACAGGATTTCTTTTATGACGGCTGTATTTTTCTATTTGGTTCAATGTATGAACGCAGATGACCAGCCACAAAAAGCCCACGCAATAACCGGCTATTACATCGCTGGCATAATGCACCCGGAGGTACACGCGGCTAAAGCCGATGATTAAAACCAGCAACAACAGCATAATAATAAGCGTCCAGCGCAAAGGCCTGTTTTTAATGGTTTTGAAAGTAATATAAATCAATAACCCATAAAAAGTGACACTCATTAAGGCATGACCACTGGGAAAGCTGAGGCCTTTGGCGTCGAACAATAAAGGCATCAATGGCCGCGGCCGGTCAAACAAAAACTTTAATCCAAACATCAGCCCCAGGCTGCTTAAAGCAATAGCCGGTACCTTTATAGAATACCATTTATGTTTTTTGATAAAAAGAAAATAAGCAATCAATACCAGGTTGGCAGGAATTAAAAATTTATGGGTTCCCAAAAATGTAAAAAAAAGCATGATGCTGTTGTTTTCCTTATCAACGTGCTTGCTTAAATAATCAAATACCAGAAAGTCGAACTTATTATTGTGCAGGTAAAAAACACGGCGGATGATAAACACAAAAGCTACCAGAGCACAGGCAAAAAGAACCAATACCACCGTCATTTGGACGGAAAGCAATGCCACTGCCGCCCAAAATTTTTTTACCCGGCCCGTTAATTTGCGTATCATGCTGGTATTGCTGCAAATGGCATGCAAAAATTTTTGTGAGATGATATGAACTTACAACATGCTATGGACGGCGCTACCAATATGCTGCGTGGCAATGAAAATAAATGGTAAGGGATACTAACAAAAACTGCCGGTCATCCGGCAGTTTTTATATAAGCTATTGAAGTATAAAATTGAATAGCTATTCGCCCTCATGGGTACCCTTGATTTTTTCACTCGTATATTGGTTCTTAATATATTCATTAAAGAAGGAGCCTGCAGAGCCTTCTACC
>JAICHT010000416.1 GCA_025924755.1 Chitinophagaceae bacterium
AGTAAAGGAACTTCATATAAAAGCAGTTGTAAGCCCAAAAAAACCAAGAAATAAATTTTTTTAATCAACATGGTCTAACAGGTATATAGTTACCTCTCCTGACCTGTGCGTAGCCGTTACTAATAATCTGGCAATACAAAATGTGTAATAATAAAATTGGATTAGTTTGGAGAATTGGAATTGGAATATATTTACCTTATGAGCAGTAAATATAAATTTGACGATAGGGAAGGAGTGTATTTTGTAACATCTACGGTTGTGGATTGGATAGATGTTTTTACCCGGGATATTTACCGTGATATTCTTTTGGATAGTTTTAGGTTTTGTCAAAAGAATCAGAATTTGCAATTACATGCATGGGTACTGATGCCTAATCATTTTCATTTGATTTGTTCATTCATCAATAATGCAAATCCGGGTATGGTAATAAAAATATCAAAAGTTTTACGGCAATGAAAATAATTGATGCCATTATAAACAATAAGCAGGAAAGCAGAAAGGAATGGATGCTAGACTTATTTGAAAAGAATGGACAAAGAATGAAAAGTAATTTTCGGTTTCAATTCTGGCAGCATGGGAATCATCCTATTTTGCTTAACAATAAAGAGATGTATAACCAGCGGCTTATATATCTGCATGAAAACCCAGAAAGAGCAGGATTTGTAAGACATCCGATAGACTGGAAATATAGTAGCGCCATTGATTATTATGCAGAAGAAGGAAAGGGCTTATTGGAATTAATAAGATTGGATTGATCATTATGATAAATTATGCCGATAATAAAAAAGTGATGATAAGTAACGCTCTTGCACAGGTCAGGAGACCTGCGCCAGAGCGAGTATCATTCCATTGTCAAGAGTTCCTACGATCCCCTTTGTTTTCCAACCTAAGCCCTTAGCGATTTAAAGATAAATATTACTTGATTATGTGTAAGGCAGCCAAAATTTTGCCAACACTCAATTCTATTCATCAGTTTGACTATTTTTGCGTCTCATGAAAAAATGGATTGGCTTTATATTATCGTTTTATATTTTGTTGAGTGCAGTAGTGCCCTGTTGCATTTTTGACAACTGTGAAGGACAACAGACGGAACAAAATTCATGTAAAGACCATAAAAAAGATTGTACTAACTGTTCACCTTTTTCTATTTGTTCGGCAGCACATGGCTTTACAATCGATAGCTTCAATCCATCCGTAAAAGCGATACAATTTTATACGTTACTTTCTTACAACGAGTTTTACTTTTCTTCCAGGTCACAATATTACTCTTCTTTATTTCAGCCACCCCGCTTCGGTTGATAATTCAGGACAGCCACGGTTTTAATCACATTATTTACACAAATGAAGAAGATACTATTTCTAAGCATAGCAGCATTATGTGCTATCAATACTTACGCTCAACATACAATTAAATTGTTAATAAAAAGCAGTGAAGAAAAAACTCCTCTTGCAGGTGCAACAGCTTTCATTGCTTCTCTTAATAGAAGTGCTATTGCAGACACTTCAGGCATTGCCACATTTGCAAACGTTGCAGCAGGCACTTACTTAATTAAAGTCTCTTATGTAAGTACAGAAGAACAGGGAATTTCTGTAACCGTGCCACAGCCAAATGATGAGCCTATTGAAGTGTTGTTATCAGTAGATGAAGAACACGCAGAAGAAGTGATTGTAACTGCTACCAGAACCAGCAGGTCTATCAGGAACATCCCAACCAGGGTAGAGATTATTTCAGGGGAAGAGCTAACAGAAAAAGGAAACATGAAGCCAGGCGATATAAGAATGATGCTCAATGAAAGCACCGGCATTCAAACACAGCAGACTTCAGCAACATCCTATAATTCCAGTATCCGAATTCAAGGATTGGATGGCAGATACACTCAGATTCTTAAGGATGGCTTTCCCCTTTATTCAGGCTTTTCAGGTGGTTTAAGTTTAATGCAGATCGCACCACTTGATTTAAAGCAGGTGGAAGTTATCAAAGGTTCATCATCTACTCTTTACGGTGGTGGAGCTATCGCAGGTTTAGTTAACCTTGTTTCAAAAACACCTACAGCAAAACGTGAATTAAGTTTTATTGC
>JAICHT010000417.1 GCA_025924755.1 Chitinophagaceae bacterium
ATAGTAAACGTATCCGGAAGTTTTCGCTGGTATTGCAGATAAGTAGTAGTGTTGTATACATTGATAGCATTATTAGCAATACCATATACCAGGTTGTTATTGACCCTCAGGTCTTTCCAGTTTAATATGGGAAGTTTCTTTTTAAATGTGCCATAGTAATCAAAAATATAAAGCCCTTTTGTGGAGTCGTACAAATCCACATTCCCATTTTGATCAATGATTTGATTGGGCAAAAAAGAAGTGTTGAACAGCGAACGGAAATCCGGCGTTTCCAACAAAGTATTGCCTTCATCATCAATCTTCAAAAGCTTATTGTTGTAAGAGTCAAACAACCAGATATTGTTATCGTAAGAAAGGCCGATAGCACTGATCTGGAGTATATTACGCTTGCGCAGATCAATAGCGGTACGTACCGCCAGCATACGATCCAATATTACAATAGTAGAAAAATCTTTGTACAGCAATAATACTTTCAAAGGGTTGGTTACATCTACCGAATAGAGTTTGCCATATTTTTTTACATTGTTGTATACCGAAAGTGAATCGCCATTGGCACCAAACTTTTTGAGCTGATCGGTGCTGGAAAGAATATAAACATTGTCCAGGTTATCCACTGCAATATTAGCAATATCGGTATTGTAGGTTTTTAATAAGTGCAGGGCGGTGTCCTGCTGCGCTATAGTAATATGGCTTATCAGCAATAAAAGAATACTACTTAAAGAAGCGATTCTGTTCATTGGTTTCTATAAATTTTGTCTTCTTTACCTATATAAGATTTCAAGGCTAAATGGGTTCCATCAAAAACGGCATAAGTGGCAAAGTTGATCCATTCGCCCAAATTAATATAGCGGCTTTCGGGAGTGATGCTATAGTCAATAGGCAAATGCCTGTGGCCGAATATAAAAAAGTTGACAGGTTGCCGGTTTAATACTTCCTTGCTGTACGTTAACAGCCACTCGTTTTCTTCGCCTAAAAATTTTTCTTCTATACTTCCTGCAGACTGTCGGCTTTTGCGGCTAAAATAATCGGCTAAACCAATGCCAATATAAGGAGGAAAAATGCCAAACAACCACTGGCATACCGGGCTGCGAAATACCTTTTTCATCATTTTATAACCGTGGTCACCGGGCCCTAACCCATCGCCATGCCCAATATAAAAACTTGTTTGATTGAATGTAAATTCTTTAGGTTCAAAATATACCGGCACGTTTAACTCCTGTTCAAAATAATCTTTCATCCACATATCGTGGTTGCCTACAAAAAAGTAAACTTTTATACCTTCATCGGTTAGCTCGGCTATTTTACCTAATAAGCGGACGCCCCCTTTGGGTACTACTTTTTTATATTCATACCAAAAATCAAACATATCACCTACCAAAAAAACGGCATAGGCTGTTTGCTTTATTTCGTTTAAGAATTTTACAATCAGTTTTTCCCGCTCTAAACTGGTAGCTGCGTTAGGAGCGCCTAAATGAAAATCAGATAAAAAATATACTTTTTTCCCCGCCGGAATTTGCATAGTGCGATACAATAAGTTGCGCTGGTGTAATGAACTAAAAAGGTAATGGCGTTGAAACAATCAACGCCATACGTATTTTGGTTAAGAATATTTGCTTATCGGGTTCATTGAACAGCCGGCTGCTGGTTAATAACATTGGGATCATAAGGGGGTACTCCTTCGCTAATGCCTCCATCATGATGTTTTTCATCATCCACACCCAGTAGATTCTTTTCTTCGTATGGGCGTTTGCCTATCAATCTTTCTACATCGCTTTGAAAAAGTACTTCTTTATTTAATAAAGCTTCTGCCAGCTTTTCTACTTCCGCTTTTCTTTCTGTCAGCAGTTTCTTGGTTCTTTCGAAGGCTTCATCTATCAGCTTTCTTACTTCCTCATCAATCATCCTTGAGGTTTCTTCGGAGTAAGGCTTCGTAAAGGTTTGATCTTGCTGCGGATCGTAAAAACTTACATTACCCACTTTTTCGTTCATACCATATACACTTACCATCGCATAGGCCATACGGGTAA
>JAICHT010000418.1 GCA_025924755.1 Chitinophagaceae bacterium
AAATGAGTTTATTTTCTTTTAACTAATCTTTTTATAGTAAACCAACAATTAACCAGATTTTTCATTTCATTTACCGATACATTGTCTTTTAAGAAATCAGTTTATCCGGCGTGATCGGAATATCTCTTACCCGCTTGCCTGTTGCGTGATACACCGCGTTTACAATCGCTGCCGTGATACCTGTAATTCCAATTTCTCCTGCCCCTCTTGCGCCAATAAGGCTGAGATTAAGATCAGGCTTATCAGTAAATTGTATATCAAATTCAGGAATATCCGCATGAACCGGCAAATGATATTCGGCAAGATCTTTTGTTACAATCCTTCCTGTATTAGGATCATAAATACTTTCTTCCATCAGCGCCATGCCTATTCCAAAAATAGCACCGCCCATGATCTGGCTTTTCGCAGTTTTTTCATTTAATATTCTTCCAACATCCATGACACCGACAATTTTTTCCACTTTGACTTTACCAGTTAGAGAGTCTACTTTCACTTTTGCAAAATAAGCTCCGAAAGAATGAAATGCAAAATGCTGCCGTGGAATATCCTCTTCCTGCTGTACAAAAGGATTATTTTCACTTTCATCTTTTGAACCTCCTCCATTTTTACCAGCTTGCTTTTTTGCAACAGGATTTGGCTCTTCTTTTTTGGTTTGGCGGGTAGACACATTGGTACTAACTTCTGTTTCAACAACAGGCATTTTACTACGCTTCAGTATCTGTGTGTATGTTTCTCCCTTTGATGGGTCGCTTTTTATAAACAGTCTTCCGTTTTCTGCTACTATATCATCTTTCTGACTGCTAGACAATGGTGATTTTTTATCGGCAATTGCAAGGTTGATGGCTTTGCTTTTAACCGTTAATGCCGCTGCCTGAACTGCCGGTCCTGTTGTAGCCATCGTTTGTGAACCGCCAGAACCCGGCCCTTGCGAATAATTGGAATCACCTAATTTAATCTGTACTTTATCTATTGGCAAACCGAGCGCGTCTGCCATTACCTGTGCCATGACTGTATAAGTGCCTGTGCCAATGTCTTGGGTGCAACAGGCAGCAACTGCATGGCCATCCTGGTAAAGTCTTAATTTTACACTTGCTTTACTTTGGTTGGCAGGATAAGTTGCGGTTGCCATGCCATATCCAATTAAATAGTTTCCTTCTTTTGTTACTCCCGGTGTTTTATTTCTTTGTGACCATCCTATGGACGATGCTCCGTTTTGGTAACATTCTTTCAAATTCTTCGCAGAAAAATCTTTACCATCCTCCGGATTTTTTTCCGCATAATTAATTAACCTCAATTCCAAAGGGTCAATATTTAATTGATAAGCCAATTCATCCATTGCAACTTCCAATGCATATGTCCCAGGTGCTTCACCGGGTGCACGGGTTGGAGTTGGAGTTCCTTTGTTAAGCCTTGCAAGGTTTTGCACAACTTCGAGATTCTTGAAGTCATAAAGCATTTTTGTTGGCAGCCCTGCCTGTTCTATAAATTCATCCACAAAAGACGTTTCTGCTGTGGTATCATGCTTAGCTGATGAGATCTTTCCGTTTTTATCTGCCCCAAAATTTATTTTTTGAATGGTAGTTGAACGTCTTCCGGCGCAGGTGAACATTTGAAAAGTGCGGGTAAGTGCAATTTTTACCGGACGTTTCACCAGTTTTGCAGCCATAGGCGCGAGCAAAGTATTAGCCCAGATAAAACCCTTGGAGCCAAAGCCTCCACCAATAAAAGGAGAAATAACATGAACTTTCTCTTTTGGAATACCTAAAATAGAGGCAACACCATTACGTGTTCCAAAAACAGATTGTGTTGAATCATAAATGGTAAGCTCATCACCATCCCAAACCGCTGTTGTTGCATGCGGTTCCATAGCATTATGATGATAGACCGGAGTAATATAAGTTTCTTCTAATTTAACTGCCGCATCATTCATTCCACTCTCTGCATCACCGCGTTTCTCCTGGCCCTGACCGGGGTGATAGATTTTTGTTTCCTGCTGGTTGATATCGAACACAGGCTTCTCTTCATT
>JAICHT010000419.1 GCA_025924755.1 Chitinophagaceae bacterium
TCCTGACCCCGAAGCATTGCGCTATAATGCAAAAGAAAATAAAATGGTTTGGAGCAGTGAAGGGGAGCGGATAGTTAAAGAAGGTGCTATTGTTTTGGAAGATCCGGCGGTAACAATTATTCAACCCGATGGCACATATATAGACACTCTTTTGCTGCCGGCTAATATGCATATGCAACCTACAGAATCGGGGCCGCGCCAGAACGGTGTTTTTGAAGGAATGGCCTTTGCCGAGGGGTATAAAAATTTATATGTAAATGTAGAAGAGCCGCTGTACCAGGACGGACCGCGTGCCGCAACCGGCGATTCTGCCGCATGGATACGGATCCTTAAATACGACGTGGCTTCCCGGAAGCCATTAGCCCAATATGCTTATCATATAGAACCGGTAGTTTATCCTTCCATACCTGCTGGCGCTTTTAAAATTAATGGCGTGCCGGACATATTGAATATGGGCAATAACCGGTTTCTGATTATAGAACGTTCGTTTTCTACCGGCCACCCTGGTTGTGTCATCAGGGTTTTCCTGGCTGATTTTAACGGGGCGTCGGATGTGAGTAATATAGCGTCATTAAAAGAAACTCCGGCAGCCCGCCCGGTTACAAAAAAGTTACTATTGAATATGGATTCGCTGGGAAGGTATATTGATAATATTGAAGGCGTCACCTTTGGGCCTACACTTGATAACGGGCACCAATCGTTGCTATTTGTGGCAGATGATAATTTCTCGAAAGATGAAAAAACACAGTTCCTGCTTTTTGAAATTATTCCTTAGCCACTTTTAAAATAAAATGCAAATAAAAAGCCGTGTAAAATAATTACACGGCTTTTAAAATTATGAGGTACGATTATCTTTTTGGTGCATCTCCTAATACAACAATCAGGGCATAAATCATTCCGGGAATAAAGAATAATAAAGTAAGTAAAAGGTCAATCCAGAATCTGCCGTTTAAAGCACCTTCATGCAGGTAAACGCCTAATGGTGGTAATAAAATGGCAAAGATTACCTGAACAATCGTGCTGGCAACCGGTTCTTTTCCAGCTTTTTTATCGGCTTTAAACTGCTTTACCGCTTTTTTTACTTCTTTTATACGGGCTCTTTTTTCCTTAGATGGCAGGCTGTTAAAAGAAGCAATTGCTGCTTTTACAAAAGCAGGGTCGGGGTTGGTACTAACTGGTTTGGGTAAGCTTGCAGCAAAGGTAGACGGAGCAATTGTAGCAAAGGCCAGTACCAATACCAGCATGCGGGTAAACATCTTTTTCATAAACTTTTGTTTTTTTAATAAATTAATGAGTAATAATTTGTTAAGCGTATAAAAAATCACGCCATGGTTTTAATATAAAAGAACCATTACTCTAAAGGTAAGAAGGTATCTTATTATTTGCAGTATTCAGGCAAATGATTTATAAACAAGAATATCAGGTTAATTCACGTCAGCCAGCTCTTTTATAGATTTTGCCTGCTTTTCCTGGGCCTTGTTTTTGGTAGTACTTAACCACACACCCACTAATACCAATATGGTTCCGCCAACCTGCAATATGGAAACCTGCTCCTTTAAAAACAAAACCGCCAGCCCGGCGCCAATAATAGGATCAAGGTTTATAAAAATACCTACAAGCGAGGCCGGTAAGTTTTTTAAAGCATTATTGTATAAAAAGTACGACACAGCGGAAGCCAATATCCCCAAATACAGAACGGATATCCAACCCCAGGCACTTATAATTGGTAAAGGTTTGTGCCACTGCTCAATAGCCACCGCTGGCAGTAGCAATACCGTACCGATAATACTGCTAAAGCAGGTAAGTTTTAATACATCGGCATGAGAAACTTTTTTGGAGATAACCGTATACACAGCCCATGCTATTACTGCTACTACCATTAATAAGTTTCCTAATAAAGGATGTGGCGCTTTGGTGGTGGCATGTGCATATAAGCCCACAAGTGCTACACCTATAACTGAAATGAGTATGCCTGCATTTTGCAAAGCGGTGGATTTTTCTTTTAAAAAAACA
>JAICHT010000420.1 GCA_025924755.1 Chitinophagaceae bacterium
AAAATTATTAACAGGCGACCATCCTCAAACAGCAACGACTATAGCAGAGCAGGTAGGCATAAAGTCTTACACAAAATATTTGGTGGGTGAAGAAGTGATGGCAATGTCCGCAGACCAATTAAAGAACGAAGTACAAAAGGTGAACATCTTTGCACGTATGTTCCCTGATGCAAAATTGAAAGTGGTAGAGGTATTAAAAGAGAAGGGAGATATTGTGGCAATGACCGGCGACGGGGTAAATGATGGCCCTGCTTTAAAGTCAGCCGATATAGGAATTGCCATGGGACAGAAAGGAACAGAAATAGCCAGGCAATCGGCCGATTTAATACTTACGGATGATAACCTGCAAAAAACGGTAGAGGCCATCCGGTATGGAAGAAAAATATTCAGCAACTTAAAAAAAGCAATACGCTATATTATTTCTATACATATACCCATTATCCTTACCGCTTCAATACCTGTGGTGTTAGGCTGGAAGTTCCCGAATATTTTTACGCCGATCCATGTCATCTTTTTAGAGCTAATTATGGGTCCCACTTGTTCCATTTTTTTTGAGAGGGAACCCGTGAATGAAAATCTTATGCGGGTGCCGCCACGCGAAAGGACGGCTGGTCTATTTAAAAGAGAAGAGCTGCTGATAAGCTGTGTACAAGGAGCGATTATTGCAATTGCTTTATTAGTGCTTTATTATGGTTATATGAGCAGCAATCATATGTTACCCTACACAAGAACGGTTGTCTTTACAACACTCATCATTAGTAATATCCTCCTTACGTTTGTTACGCGTTCTTTTACAGAAAATATTTTTAAAACCATTCGGTATAAAAACAACTTAGCCTTTCCCATAATTATCATCTCCATGTGTTTTCTGGCTATTATTCTGTTAGTGCCAGTTGCAAGAAATCTTTTTGGATTGTCGATACTCAAAGCTGAAGATTTCTTTGTATGCCTTGGTGTTGCTATAGTCTCTGTTTTATGGTTTGAGTTATACAAAACAAATCTTAAAGAGGTTCAATAACTCAGCGATCTCTTTTTACAACAAACAACTTTCAATATTGAATAATAAAGGCAAAAGGGTAAATCCTTGATATATAAATAGGCGCCTCCTTAAGCACTAAAATTTTCTTATATCAAAAGCCGATAGATAGGCTGTGACAACTCAGCTTTTTGATTCCCTATATGAAAAACGTTTCCCATTAAAGAGAATTTGGAACAACAGCTGATGACAATCTCCAAATGACCTAATGGTAGTCAGTAATCCCGCTTTCCGATGATCATAACTTAGCTGGTTAGAATATAAAATCCCGATGAAAAAGATGAAGGCAATGGTTTTTCTTTTTTCAGTTTTTCTGCTAAACAGTTGTGCCACTTCTTATACTGCCACATCTTGGAAAGCTCAAAATCTAGTATCCGGCCCTTACAGTAAAATCATGGTCATTGGAGTTATCAAATCTTCCGATACTACGTTGCGCAGAAAGATGGAAGTGAACTTTGTAAATGATTTAAGAAAGTTGGGCTATAATGCCGTTTCGGCATTGGAAGAATACGGACCTAAAGGCCTTTCTAATTTGGCACAAGAAGCTACCTACGTTAAACTTTGCAGCCGGGGAATAGATGCTATTATAACTATTGCATTGCTGGATAAAACAAAAGGAGATCAGGAAATGAATAGCGGAGCAAAGTATTATTCCGACTTATATTTCTATAACCATATTTTGAACTACAAGAAAATGCAAGCTGACGTAACCGATACGACGGGAGATCATAGAACAGAAAAGCAGCTTTTTTTAGAAAGCATTTTATTTGACTTACAGACACTCCAGCCAATATATGTTTTTGAAACCAAGCCATTTGATGAGACTTCTTTTAACAGCATACAATTTAATTATGGTAAGGTGGTTATAAAAGATATGCTTACACGTAAAATTTTAACCAGGCAATTAAATTCTGAGTTACATCCTATCAAAGCATTCTGAAGTGGTTAGCTGTTTAGGATA
>JAICHT010000421.1 GCA_025924755.1 Chitinophagaceae bacterium
ACCGCCATTTTCTGGATATACGAACCAAAAACGGATTATCGTATGCGCCTATCACATGGTTAAACCAGGGAGCTGCACCATATGCCAGCATCTTTGCTTCTACTACCGATCCAAATAAATACATAGTAGTAGCCCGGCAGTTGATTGACAGAATAAAGAAGGAAGGTTTTACACCCGAAGAATTAAAGAACATTAAAACCAGTTATTTAACCGGCATTTATTACCGCCAGGAAACCAACAGTGCGGAAGCGGCTACCCTTGCCTCTAACGAAGTTTTATTTAATAACTGGCGCCGTACCAATAGTATAAAAGAGGAAATGAGTAAAGTGACCCTCGCCGATCTGAACAAAGCTTTCAGTAAATATTTTACCAATATTACCTGGGCCTACCAGGGCGACCCTTCAAAAGTGGATGCCAAATTATTTACTCAAAAAGAAACACCGAAACCCCCTAAAGAAATAAAAGCGTTTTAAAAATTTCAAAAGGCCTCCAATATCAGGAGGCTTTTTTATTTAAATTTCTAACAGCTACTTCAATATTAGGAAAGATAAACGAATACCCTGCCGCTTCGGTTTTTTTACTGCTTACTGTGGTACTTTTCAACACTTCAATACTCATTTCTCCCAAGGCTGCTTTTAAAACAAACGCAGGTACATGCATGGATATGCCGAAGCCACCCCGCTCCTTTTTCATAGTCTCCACCAGTTGCTGATTGCTTACCGGTTGCGGCGCCACTGCATTGTATATGCCCGACAGGTTTTCATTTTCAATAGCAAACAGGTACAAGCCTGCCATATCATTAATATGGATCCAGCTTATCATTTGCCTGCCATTACCCAATATGCCCGCCACTCCCAGCTTTAAGGGCTTTTTAAATTCGGCATAAGCACCTCCTTCATTGCTCAACACAATACCCGTGCGAAGAATCACCAGCCGTTTACCCAATTGCATAACGGGTTCTATACTACGCTCCCACTTCATACAGGTTTGCCCTAAAAAAGAAGCATCGGCAGGGTCCGTTTCCACAAAAGGTTTTGCTGCAGGTATAGTTTCATCAGGGCCATACCAGCCAATAGCCGAAGCACTGATCACGGCTTTAACTTTATTAGGAATCTCCTTCAACGCTTTTACCAATAAATCACCGCTTCTGGTGCGGCTTTCTACTATTTCTTTTTTCCGGCTATCGATCCACCTGCCCTCGGCTACGTTGGCGCCTGCCAGGTGCACAATATAATCTGCCGCTGCTACAGCCTTTTCATCTATCACCTGGTCTTTAATATCCCACTTTGCATACGACACCTGGTCGGATATATTTTGATGGGCAGAAGGATCGCGGGTTAAAATAATTACATTATACCTTTTTTGAACCAGTTCTTTGGTCAATGCATTTCCAATTAAGCCGGTACCTCCGGTAATAAGTACAGTTGCCATACCTTGTTATACAACTAAAGTTATTAAAAGTTCTACTATGCATATTACGATCACAAAAACGCTGAACCGCTACATAAAAATTTATCGAGCATTGAAGTTCTTTAAATGAATGTAAATTCAATAGCATTCACCACGAAAGATTTATCTTTCCTCCTTTCCATTTACAATTTTAAAAGCAAATGCAATTTTAAATATGCCGCGTCCCCAACAGGTATCGCTTACTAAAAATAGATTTCTTTCTATCAGCTTATTACTATCAATGCTTGCATTTACACAGTGCAGCCACAAGCTTATAGCAGAAAAAAACAATTCTTCCACCTATAGTGCCAGTGCAGTAAAAGGGCTTAAAGATTACTATCAATCTTATTTTCCTATTGGTGTGGCAGTATCACCGGCTACGCTCAAAGGCGAAGAAGCTACGCTGGTATTGCAACAATTTAATAGTATAACCCCGGATAATGCTATGAAGATGGGCCCGATACACCCGGAAGAGAACCGGTATAATTTTAAAGATGCCGATTCTATTGTAGCTTTTGCACAACGGCA
>JAICHT010000422.1 GCA_025924755.1 Chitinophagaceae bacterium
CGTTCGTATAATAAAGCCAAGAGAGAGGATTCTGCTACATTGTATCAAAATTTGCTGAAGCAGGTAAACAGCATTGCCGTAAAAAAAATTAATATTGAACACGGCGAATTCATCAATCATAATATCACAAAAAATAAAACCAGCAAGTACAACGATTTTACTATGCGGTTTACCGATCTGCTGATAGATTCTGCCACCCAATATGACAAAAACCGCTTTTTATATTCAAAAGATGCGCTATTAACTTTTAGAAATTATTTGTTGCGCACGCCCGATAGTTTGTATTTTTTAAAAATAGGGGCTATTGCCATTTCCGGCACTTCTCATAGCATGAAAGCTTCCAACATTTCTTTGCTGCCTCGATATAGCAAAGAAGGCTTTCAAAAAAAGTTAAAGATGATGAAGGACCGGTATACGTTAACAATGCCTTCTTTATTACTTAACAATATTAACTGGTGGAGTTTGGCAAATGAAGAAGGTTTTATAGCACAGGAAGCTACAATACAGAATGCCGACTTTAAAATATACCTGGACAGATCATTGCCACAAACACCTCCTGAGTACCAGAATTTTCCGCAGCAGATTTTAATGAAGTTGCCCTTATCAATTGATATTGTAAAGTTGGATATCCGCAATATGAATATACAATATGAGGAGCATAGTCCGGGTTCCGGAAAAAGCGGAAAAATTGATATCAGTAATCTTAATGGCAGCATTCGCAACGTTACCAATATGCCGGAGCAGATCAGGCATCATCCTACCACTTCGATAACCGCCAATGCCCGTTTTCTGCACCAGGTGCCGGCAACAGCTACTATAAACTTTGACATGCTAAATGCGAAAAAGGGAAACTTCAACGTAACTTTTAAAGCAGGCGCTGCTGGTGCGGATTTGATCAATACAGTTGCCGAACCTCTCGGCTTATTTACAGTAAATAAAGGCAGTGTAAAAAGTTTAACTGCCCATATCACGGGTAATGATTATCATGCAACCGGCAATGTATTGCTTTTATATGACGACCTGAATATTACCCCCTTAAAAAAAGATGATCATAAAGAAAATGGTTTAAAGAAAAAGAAATTGCTTGGCTTTATTGCCAACACCTTTGTTATAAAAAATTCCAATCCTTCAAAAGACGGGGCGCCACGAACTGAGAATTGCTTTGCAAAGAGAGACCCAACCGGCAGCTTTTTCAGCCTGCTATGGAAAACAGTATTGGTAGGTGTATTAAAAACAGTTGGCGCTAGTCCAAAAATTGCTTCCAAAAAATAGCGGATTAATCAAACTTATAATCTTCTCGTTCCGGGTGGAAAACATCCAGTAATTCGCAAGCAGTGATTGCTTTGCCCCCGTGTGGCACATTAGGAGGAATCACCGCCACGATGCCTGGTTCTAATATCTTTGTTTCACCTGCCACCGTTAATTCAAACCTTCCTTTAAGCACATGCGCTACCTGCTCATGTAAATGCGTATGGACTGGCATAGACGCGCCTTCTTCAACCGTCCAGTAAATAAAAGTCATAGTGCCGGTATGGATAGCCCGGGCCTGGTATCCATCAATCACTTTATTGGTAGCCAAATCATGTAATTTTACAAATGCCATATTCTGTAAATTGAATCGTGTAATTTACTAATTTGAAAATAGAACGAACAATACGGCATAGAATTTTGTGTATATAGTATTACTATAAACTTTTAATATGATGAGCGAAAACAATAAAAAGGAAGCTGATAAAAACAACGATAAATTAAGCCCATCCGAAATATTAGAAAAGAATAAAATGAAGGATAAAGAAGAACACGTGGTCGAAGCCCGTGAAGAAGCCATGGATGATATAGCCCAGGATGCCGATTTAAGTATTCACAGCCCAAATGATGATCTTGATGAAGGCGAAACTGCAAGATTAGGAGAAGATAAAACAGATTTAGTATAAATATATTTAGTAAGC
>JAICHT010000423.1 GCA_025924755.1 Chitinophagaceae bacterium
AAGTCAGTGTTTGAAGATTTTTCTTTACTTGGTTCAAGTGCTTCTGTTGGTCAGCATGATGGGTTGGCCTTACGTTCCATTACCACAATTAAGAGAGTAGCCGTGAAAGGGTTTTCAAACAATGGCATCGGCTTCTGGGCTAATATGGAGGCTGATAAGACAAATGCAAGCTGTTCATACATTGAAAACTGTGTTAGTACTGAAAATGCTTATGATGGCTATTTTATAGGACGAACAGATGCTAATGCCTGTACGGTTATTGGTTGCGATGCCCGGGATAATGGCAGATATGGGTTTGACGACGATAGTTTCTTAGGGAACAATTTCATGAGTTGTATGGCCCATTATAATAAGAAAGGAGACTATTTTGTAAGAGATAAAGCAAACGCCAGAAGCCTGTTTCAGGCTTGTTATTCAGAAGGGGGTAGTCCTGCTTCCAGTTTTTCGATGCATACCACAGTCGTAGGAGGTGATTGGGGTAGCGGATACACCTTAAATGGTAAAGACATTTTACATTAATGTGATTGTGATTGCTACAAATACAATAGGCATTACTTCAAGATCAATATGAAATAGCCCGAATTTCATGAAGCAGAAATAGAATTAAGAGAATGCCGGCTATGGTAGTAACCCAATACAAGATTGTTTTCCAACGGCGTTGTGCAGCATGATAGTTTGTTTTGGTCATTTGCAATTAATTTTAAAGTACATGGCTCATAGTCGGTCATGAAACAGGTATTTCTAAATTAATAGGATATAGTTGGGTTGCCTTTACAAATTATTAAAATTCTGGAATTATTCAAATTTTATTTAAAATTTAGCCTATTTAAAATATTGTAATAAGAAGTGAACCGCTCTTATCACGGGGAAGTTAGTATATGAAAATTGCCCAATTATCAACATAATAATTGGGCAATACTATAACAGAAACTAATTATTTACGCACTTACCATTTTAGACTTTTTTGATATAAAGTTGATTTCATTTTCGGGCTTCTTATAAGTAAACAACCACCACATATTAAACCGCAAACAAAGATTGTAAAAAACCATAGGCACCAATATGCCAAGACTCCACACCAGCACTACCAATAACGGCGGATAGGTGATATGTAGTGCCTTAATGAGTACCAGCCGGATAATAGCCATGGCAATGATTTGCATGCAATAAATAAACAGTGAATGAAAACCTACAATCCTGAAAAATTTGAACACCTGAAACCTTTCCAATATGAAAGAGAAATTTATAGAAATGGTACAGCCTATTAATGCTACTATAAGAAAAAAGAAAGGCATATTGTGTTCCACATAGTAATCGCTTTGGTGCATCAGGTTGATATGCATAAAACTGTATTGCACCACTAAAAACACCAGCAAAAGGGCAAAAAATAATTTCCAGGAGGAAAACAGCTTCCCCATCTTTTCTGTAAAAATATATTTGGAAACAAAATCGCCTAAAGCAAAAAAGATATAGAACTCGCAGATATCTATCAAAAAGCCCACATTCATACCCTCATAACGAATTAAGGCGGATAGTGAATAAAGCAGCCCTCCTATAATAAGCTGCTTGCCTATACTTACTTTATATTTCATTTTAAGAGTAGCATAAATAATTCCTATAAAAAACAGGGCGTTCAGGTACCAGAACTGTGCCGTCTCGCGTGGGTTAATGAGTAAGTATAAATAAGTGATGGGCTCTACATGCGAGTTGGTATGAGCTGAAAAAACAATTTGCAACGTGATCTGCAAAAATCCCCATATAAGAAGCGGGTAGAGTATAGTATTTACCCGGTTATTTAAGTAAGCCGGTAAGCCTCTTTTATTTAAGCTGCCCGACATGAAGATCCCTGATGCAATAAAGAACAAGGGCATCCGGAACCCAAATAAAAAAACGTTCAGGTACTTAAAAAACGGGTAAGACGCCAGGTCTATCCCCGAGTTCAGTA
>JAICHT010000424.1 GCA_025924755.1 Chitinophagaceae bacterium
CTGCCGCCGCATATTAGCTTTAAAGAAGCGAAGGCGTTTACATCGGCCATTTTAAAAGGCGATAGTAAAGCCTGGGATATGGTAAAGCAAACCTATAAAGATGTGGTGGATGAATATTTCCCTGCAAAATGAGCAATACTAATGAAACACGGGTTTCTGATTCAATAAGAATTCAAAAGGTACAGACATCCGCATATACCATTCCAACCGATGCACCGGAAGCAGATGGTACTATTAGTTGGAACAGTACTACAATAATAATTGTTGAAATAGAAGGAGGCGGTAAAACCGGAATAGGGTATACATATGCTCACTCTGCAACAGCATTTTTGATTCATACTACGTTGGAAGATTTGGTGGTAGGGCAAAATGCTTTCGACATTCCCGGTATTAATCTTTTACTTACCCGCCAGGTTCGCAACAGCGGCACTTGTGGCATTGCTATGATGGCCGTATCAGCTATTGATAATGCCCTGTGGGATTTAAAGGCCAAACTATTAGATGTACCCTTATGTAAGTTGTTAGGCAAAGTAAAAAACGAGATGCTGATATATGGCAGCGGCGGCTTTACCTCTTACAACAAAAAGCAGTTGCAGGATCAGTTTGGCGGCTGGGCAAAAGAAGGTATCCGGTATATGAAAATGAAAATAGGTACACAACAGGAAAAAGATGTGCAAAGAGTACAACAGGCAAGAGAAGCTATTGGAGCCGATGCCCATTTAATGGTAGATGCAAACGGAGCTTATTCTGCAAAACAGGCACTTGAAAAAGCACAGCAATTTGGTGCATACAATGTAATGTGGTTTGAAGAACCGGTTTCGTCTGATAACCTGGAAGGGCTTCATTTTATCAGGGAACATGCACCTGCACCTATGAATATTGCAGCAGGAGAATATGGCTATAACCTGCCCTATTTTGAAGCGATGCTTCATGCAAAAGCAGTGGATATATTACAAGCTGATGCAACTCGTTGCGGAGGTATTACTAATTTTTTAAAAGCAGGTTATCTGGCAGAGGCACATCAGTTGCCTTTCTCTTCACACTGTGCGCCGGCCTTGCATTTACAGGCAGCCCTTGCCTTGCCTTCCTTCTTTATTTCGGAATACTTTCACGATCATGTCCGTATTGAAAAGATGTTGTTTGATGGTGTACCGCTTCCAAAAAACGGAGCATTACAACCCGATTTAAGCAGACCGGGTTTTGGCTTTGAATTTAAATTTCAGGATGCAGAAAAATATAAAATTTAAATCTTTTTATTATGATAACTAATCCGCAAACAGAAGAAAGAAAACAAGGTGAGATAGTGGCACAGGGTAATGGCAAACCCCCAATTGTAGGAGATGGATATGGAGGTATAACGAAGGACGGCGCAAAGTTAGATACCCGGTTTAAAACACAATATTCAATAGGGGTAAATGTAGAAGAGCTGGAAAAAGAATTAAAAAAAGTAATTACTGGCGAAGTGCGTTTTGATGATGGCAGCCGGGGATTATATTCAACAGATGCGTCTAATTACCGTCAAATTCCAATAGGTGTGGTATTGCCTAAAACAGAAGAAGATATCATCAATACTATCAATATCTGTCATAAGTATAAGGCGCCAATAGTAAATAGGGGCGGCGGTACAAGCCTCGCAGGGCAGGGTTGCAACGTGGCGGTACTGATGGATATGAGTAAGTATTACAACCAAATATTACATATAGATAAAGATAAAAAGCTGGTATCGGTTCAGCCTGGGATAGTGCTTGATGAAATGCGCCATACCACAGAAAGAGAGGTAGGGTTAACGTTTGGCCCTGACCCTGCTA
>JAICHT010000425.1 GCA_025924755.1 Chitinophagaceae bacterium
AGCGGCGGCGGTGTAGGAGCCTATACCTTTCAGCTGCAGTATATCCTCATATTGGTCAGGAAAAACACCGTCCAGGTCTTCGGAAATATATGTTGCCGTTTCCATTAAATTTTTGCATCGGCTGTAATAACCCAGTCCTTCCCACAATTTATAGACTTGCTGCTGCGGTGCATGAGCCAAATGCTGTATCGTTGGAAAAGCTTTAACAAACTTTTGATAGTAGCCTAAACCTTGTTCTACCCGGGTTTGCTGCAAAATAATTTCGCTTAACCATATTTTATACGCATCCTTTTCGCCCTTCCATGGCATAGTGCGGTCGTTGTGCTCCTGATTCCATTTCAATAAGCCTTCTGTAAATCTTTTTTTAAGTGCTGCCGATACGTTGTATTCGTCCTCAGAAATTTTTTGATTGCTTCGCATTTTTAAAATAAAGCGTAAAAAATAATATTGTAAATTAGTTGTAGTGTATTGACAATCATTAAATTTAGTGTTATATTGTTCACAAATACAGAACCAACCTAATTATGAGAAAAGCTGATTTGGTTAATCAAATTGCTGAAAAAACAGGTATACCTAAAGTGGACGTTTTAGTAACGCTTGAATCCATGTTTAAAGAAATTAAAGATTCCTTATCCAAGGGGGAAAATATTTATATACGTGGTTTTGGGAGCTTTATTACCAAGAAAAGAGCCGCTAAAATTGGCCGTAATATAAAAAAGAATGTAGCGGTGCAAATACCGGAACATTTTATTCCTGCCTTTAAACCTGCAAAAGAGTTTGTAGCAGAAATTAAAAAAGTGAGTGCAGAAGGGTAATTTTGCGAAAAATTTAGTGTGAAGAAACCGCAGTGGATTACCGTTAGCGTAGCTTTAGTGGCAACTATTGCTTTATACGCTGCTACAAAAAACCAGCTTTTTGGTACCAAACAAATGCATCCTGCCCAGGTAAATGCGGTTCAGGAAACAACAGTTTCTACCGATAGCATCTTGTTCCATGCCAAAGAAACGCTGACCGAACCTCAGCGCACCCGCCTGGCTCTTTTAGAAAACAGCATCAGCCGGGGCGATGTGGCTGAGCAGAAACTTCATCTTTACCATCAGCTAGCCCGCTTTTGGTACGACACCGCAAATATATTTGAACCGTATGCCTGGTATACTTCCGAAGCAGCACGGTTGGAAAATTCAGAAAATTCCCTCACCTTTGCTGCCCATTTATTTTTGGACAATCTGAAACAAGAAGAAAATCCGGAGCTTAAGCATTGGAAAGCTTTGCAGGCAGAAGATTTATTCGACAGGTCTTTGAAGATTAATCCGGCAAATGATTCATCGCAGGTAGGTTTGGGCGAAGTATATCTATATGGCGGTGTTGGCAATGGGCCCATGCAGGGAATTATGAAAATCAGGCAGGTTGCTGAAAAGGACTCCGATAATGTATATGCGCAAATGAGTTTGGGCCATGCATCGGTTACTTCCGGACAATATGAGAAAGCAATCAGTCGTTTTTTAACCGTACTGCGCAAACAGCCTAAAAATTTGGAAGCCATCCTGTCTTTAGCCGAAGCCTATGAACAAACAGGCGATAAGGTGCAGGCAGTAAACTGGTATAAAAGAAGCCTACCTTTAATAAATATTGCCGGATTAAAAAAAGAAGCACAGTCCAGGATTGATGAACTTAGTAAGTAAATAATTATAGAAAAAATAAAATATTAACAGCGTATGCCTTGTGGTAAAAAAAGAAAGCGTCATAAAATTGCAACTCATAAACGTAAAAAGAGATTAAGAAAGAACCGTCA
>JAICHT010000426.1 GCA_025924755.1 Chitinophagaceae bacterium
AAATATTATCAATCACCGGATTATATTTCTCATACTAATATTAATAAAGGATTGGTAAATAAAGTGTATCAGCAGGTTCGGCAATATACCTTAAAGCAAAAAGCTAAACTGATTGATCAGTCTACGAACCAATCCAAAGGGTTAATACTAGACGTAGGATGTGGGGTAGGGGCTTTTTTAAAAGCAATGAAAGAGGAAGGGTGGAAGGTGAGCGGCATTGAACCGGACAGCAATGCACGCAATATTGCCAGGAATACGTTTGGAATATCAGCGACTGATACAAATGCGCTGTATGAATTCTCTCCAGGTTCTTTCGACGCAATTACGCTGTGGCATGTGCTGGAGCATGTGCATCATTTACACCAGTATATAGATACGCTGAAAAATTTGTTGAAAGCAAACGGAAAGCTATTCATTGCCGTTCCCAATTATACGGCGCTCGACGCTTCTATATATCGGTTAGCCTGGGCTGCTTATGATGTTCCGAGGCATTTGTATCATTTTACACCCAAAGCCATGGCAGCGCTTATGGAGCAGCACGGGTTAAAAATTATTGCTAAAAAACCCATGTGGTTTGATAGTTTTTATATAAGCCTGTTGAGCAGCAAATATCGCAAAGGGCATACAAGCTGGCCTTCTGCCATAGTAAATGGAATCCGTTCTAACCTGAATGCCCTGTCGGATAAAGACCTGTGCAGTTCGATCATTTATATTATTGATAAGAAATAAAAATTTTCAATTAATCTTAGTAAGAAAAAGCTATTTCGTAAAGTTCCGGCCAATACTTTCCGGTAACGTATACTTTTTTTGTGGCTGCATCGTATGCAATACCATTTAAAACATCTGCCTGCGGATCTTTAGACTTCACCCGGTTGACAAGTTCAGTAAGGTCTAACCGGCCAACAACCTGCCCACTGGATGGATCAATTTTTAGTATATCATTATATTGCCATTGATTAGCATATACGTAACCGTTAATGTATTCCAGCTCGTTGATATTGATGGCCGGCGTGCCGTCTTCCGTTACACCCTGTGTACGCAAAAGCCTGAAGGTGGAAGGCTCATAAAAAAATAAGTTGCTGCTGCCATCGCTTACTATTAAGTTGGTGCCGTCATTGGTTAAGCTCCAGCCTTCTGTATTTAATGTAAATTCTTTTATCTTCTTGAAATCTTTTAATGAGTAAACAAAAACCACATGCTCCTTCCAGGTAAGCTGATATAAGGTATCGTGTAATATGGTAATGCCTTCGCCAAAAAATTTATCTTCCAAAGGCAGCTGCCGTATAGCCTTGCCGGTTTTTAAATCTTCCTGCAATAATTTGGAGTGACCATAATTGCCGGTGCTTTCAAACAACTGGTTATTATATATTAAAAGTCCTTCTGTAAAAGAAGAGGTATCATGCGGATAGGAATTTACTACGCTATAACTGATATTGGCAACCGAACTTTTTGCAGAAGTAGGGCTGGTTGCCTCTGTGTTGGTGGTATCGCTATTATTACAAGCCAGTGTAAAAAACAAACTTGCTATGAGTAAAAACGGTAGAAATGTTTTCATCGAACAAAAATAATTGAAGCCGGTATTCCTTTTTGTTAAACTAAAATAGCGGTACTATTTTGAATTGTAAAACCGTTTTGTATATTTGACCCATCCTTCGCAATAAATCGTATCCTTTCAAGAGCCGCACTACAAATC
>JAICHT010000427.1 GCA_025924755.1 Chitinophagaceae bacterium
AGCGGGTCGTTTTGAGCGGGTGACCAAAGAAGAAAATAATCGCACTATGAGTTTTTTGCACCGCGAAACGGATACTTCAAAAATCCGGTTAAGTATGGATACAATATTTCGTATTCAGGCAGATGCACTGGCTTTTATGAAGGATTACACACAGATTCCTTTCCCCTTTAAAAAATTTGATTTTGTTGCAATACCCGATTTTCAATATGGCGGTATGGAGCATGTGGGCGCAATTCTTTACAAAGCTTCCTCGCTGTTTTTGGATAGTGGTGCTACACAAGATCAGAAGATAGCACGTGCCAATGTGCTGGCACACGAAACAGCGCATATGTGGTTTGGTGATATGGTTACCATGCGTTGGTTTAATGATGTATGGATGAAAGAAGTATTTGCCAATTTTATGGCCGATAAAATTTCACAGTTATCCTTAGCCGATAATAAATATGATTTGAAATTTTTGGTAGACCATTTTCCGGCTGCATATAGTATTGATCGCACTGCAGGTGCTAATCCTATCCGGCAACCTTTGAACAATTTACAGGACGCTGGTAGTTTGTATGGAAATATCATTTACCACAAAGCGCCGGTAATGATGCAGCAACTGGAAAAGTTAATGGGTAAAGATCCGTTTCGCGATGGCCTCAGGGAGTATTTAAAGAAATATGCATATAGCAATGCTTCCTGGCCCGATCTGATTAAAATTTTAGATGCACGTACACCGGCCGATTTGCAGAAATGGAATGAGGTATGGGTAAACAGCCCCGGACGGCCCCTATTTGAGTACCTGCTTAAATCTGCCAATAACAAAATATCCAGCTTTATTATTTCACAAAAAGCAGAAGATAATTCGGGCCGGATATGGCCGCAATTTTTTAAAGTAGCGTTCCTCTACCCTACTCATACTGAAGAATTTGATATTGATATGACGCAACCAAAAACAATGGTTAAGGCTGCTACCGGAAAAGCCGTACCGTCCTGCATATTGTTCAATGCTTCCGGCGAGGGCTATGGTTTATTTCCCATAGATACAACGCTTCTTTCGAAGGTCTCTGGTTTAAAAGATAGTGTCATGCGTGCTGCGGCTTATATTAACCTGTATGAAAACATGCTAAGTGGCCGTGTTATTTCTCCACAGCAATTACTTAATACCTACAGGCACATCTTGGCAGATGAAACGGAAGAGCTAAATGTCCGGTTAATATGTGGGCAATTGAGTAACCTTTTTTGGCAATTCACTGCTCCACCAAACAGGGTTGCCTTAGCACCCACTTTAGAAAAAGAGTTGTGGCAGGCAATGCTGCAGGAAACTTCCCGTAACAAGAAAAAGATTCTTTTTAAAACTTACCAAAGCATTGCATTGAGCAAAGCAGCAGTAGATACTTTATATACCATCTGGCAAAAACAACAGCCGCCTGCCGGCGTAGTATTAACGGAAGACGATTACACATCGCTTGCATTGGCATTGGCTGTAAGAGATTATAAAAACAATGAAATACTAAACCAACAATTGCTACGCATTCAAAATCCCGACCGCAAAAAAAGATTACAATATATGATGCCGGCACTGTCTTCGGATGTGCATACGCGTG
>JAICHT010000428.1 GCA_025924755.1 Chitinophagaceae bacterium
GGCGCTTTTAGAAGCACCTTTTGAAGCTGCGCTTTTGGAAGAACTTCCTTTTGAAGGAGTGCTTTTTGAAGCTGCTTTTTTTGTTGACTTTGCCATGTTTAATGGGTTTTAAGTAAGGTTAATAAATTCGTTCTGAAATTACAACGATTGTAAATGATTTGCAAAAATTATGCGAGCTTTAGTATGGCTGTTTTTCAATTAAATGAACCAGTTTACTTCTGTACTCTATCTTTAACAAACCTTGTATTATTTATAATAGTAAATGCATAAGATTTTGCTACCTTTGCAACCTCAATTTTTTGTTTGCCATTTTATGATGGTTATCTGAAACATTGATAAGTAGTAACATTCATCGGTTAGCTAAATAGCTTTCCTGGTGGTATAAATCCGCTACAGAACATTTAAATAAGTATACTATTCAACTTTAATAATCATGGCTGACTTGAGATTTCAACGCAACTTTGGTATAGCTGCGCATATTGATGCCGGTAAAACCACTACAACCGAGCGCATTCTGCGCTACACCGGTATGATCCATAAAATAGGGGAGGTACACGATGGTGCCGCCACTACGGACTGGATGGAACAGGAAAAAGAAAGAGGTATCACCATTACATCAGCTGCGGTTAGCTGCCAATGGAACTTTCCAACCGATAAAGGAAAGGTGGATGCCAATACTAAAAAATACTATTTCAATATTATTGATACTCCGGGCCACGTGGACTTTACAGTAGAAGTAGAGCGTTCCATGCGGGTACTGGATGGTTTGATTGCCTTATTTTCTGCCGTAGATGGTGTAGAACCTCAGTCAGAAACTGTGTGGCGCCAGGCCAACCGATATCGTGTACCTCGTATTGGTTTCGTTAATAAGATGGACCGTTCCGGTGCTGATTTTTTGATGGTAGTAAATCAGGTTCGTGAAATGTTGGGTGCTAAAGCAGTGCCTTTACAATTACCAATTGGTGCGGAAGATGATTTTAAAGGCGTAGTAGACCTGATTAAAAATAAAGGTATTGTTTGGCATATGGAAACAGAGGGTATGACCTTTGACGAAATTCCGGTGCCGGAAGATATGAAAGAGGATGTAGAGCATTGGAGAAGCCAGCTGATTGAGGCAGTGGCAGAATATGATGATACTTTACTAGAGAAGTTTTTTGATGATCCGAATAGCATTTCTGAAGATGAAATTCATGAAGCCATTCGCAAGGCTACAATTGATTTGAGTATTGTGCCTATGATGTGTGGTTCTTCTTTTAAAAATAAAGGCGTGCAAACGGCTTTAGATGCGGTTTGCCGTTACCTGCCCAGTCCTATGGATATTGAGGCAGTAACGGGGTTAGATCCAAATACGGGTCAACAAATTACCCGTAAGCCGGACGCTAAAGAACCTTTTGCAGCTTTAGCATTTAAAATTATGACTGATCCATTTGTGGGTCGCCTGGCTTTCTTCCGGGCATATTCCGGTCATTTGGATGCTGGTTCTTACGTATTGAATGTAAGAAGTGGCAAAAAAGAGCGGATATCCCGTATCATGAAAATGTTTGCCAACAAGCAAAATCCAATTGA
>JAICHT010000429.1 GCA_025924755.1 Chitinophagaceae bacterium
ATGTAATGATCAATGCTATTTCCACAAGCTTATCAAGCCTTATTAAAAATGCGGGGTACAATTGCATAAAAGGCAGCAGCATATTGAATATAAGCAGAGGTAAAAAATAATTCAGAGGTTTGCCCAACTGTTGTAACGCCGTACTGAAGAAGGAAAACTTTTTGGTTGGTTTCGTTTTTAATCTTAATGATACATGCAGCAGCAGTTTTATAGTGAGCCCCAGCAAAACAGCCGCAGCTATTATTATTAAGTTCCAGGCATAGCCCGGCAAATGAAACTGTTTTAAAAATTCTGAAAGCTCTTGTTGCATGTATCGTAATTTCTAAATAAAAGCCATTGCTTCCAAAACTTACACTAAACTTTTATAATAGCTTAGCGGTGTTTTGTTACTCCTACTTGCTGGCAATATTCCAGCACCGGGCAGGTAGTGCAATGTGGCAGTTGGCCGGTGCAAATGTGTTTTCCAAAAGGCATCAGCAGCCGGTTAATATCAATCCATGTTTTTTGGGGTACTTTATCTCCCAGTTCCCGCATGGTTTGCTCCGGCTGCCTCGTTTGTACAAATCCCCAGCGGTTTACTACGCGATGTACATGCACATCCACACTAATACCAGCCTTATTAGCAGCCACTCCCAATGCAAGGTTTGCACATTTGGGCCCTACCCCTTTTAGTGCGGTGAGCTGATCAAAATTGGCTGGCAGTTCGCCATTATATTGCTCCTGCGCCGCACGGGCTATACCCAGCATGGTTTGCGCTTTCTGTTCCGGAAAGGTGCTGCCATACAACAAGGCTGCTAATTCATCGGGCGATAATTTTAATAGCTTATCGGGAGTACGGGCAGCAGCAAATAAGCGTTCTGATACGGGTATAGTGGTTTCATCTAAAGTGCGGATGGATATAATGCACGAAATTAATTGTTCAAATAAGGTAGTATAGCCACGTTCATACAATTCAAACATGGCTGCCTTTGGGTAAGATGCCACTGCTTTTTCAACACGGTTTAATACAGCCGAAAGATTAAAGGGACGCTTCATACTATGAAAACCTTTGTACGATAAACTGGCTAAATATCAGGCAGCCAATAAACAAAACTGTTGATAGTAAGTAAAGCAACAAATACCAGTACTACAAATTTTCTTTGGCGGGCTGATCGCTGGGCTTTGATGGGTCGCCGTCTTCTTTTTTACCCATTTGAGTAACTGTTTTGAAATTTTCTAAATCCTGCGCGGTTTCCTCGCCGGGAGCTTTATCTACACCCTGTGCACCAATACCTTTGTTAGCCATTTTATTTTGTCCGCCGGTTGAAGAAGAGTCGGTATTAAAAGATTCGTCTTTATTTTTTTTGTCCTGCATATGGCAATATTTAAAAATGAAAGAATGGTTTTATACTTCATCACTACAATATCATGCCATAGCAATCCCTGCCAAATTGTAACTGCCGGGTTGTTATAATTTACTGCACTGAAAAACGGATAATCAAGCATACTACTAAATTACCGTTTTATGTATAACCTAAATCTTTTGTCATTTCATAATGCGGTATCCCCA
>JAICHT010000430.1 GCA_025924755.1 Chitinophagaceae bacterium
AATTGTTTTTTAAGTGCAGCGCTTTCATCATATAAAGCAGTAATAGCCTTAATGGCATCTGCCGGACTTTTTGATGATTCCTTTATTTGATGCAATAATTGCAGTTGTTCCTGTATATAGTTTTCGGCAGCAATACCACACAAGGCTTCTATGCGCCGAACACCGGCCGCCACCGCACTTTCGGAAGTAATTTTGAAGAAGCCCAACTCTCCGGTAGCGCCTACATGTGTGCCGCCACACAGCTCGATGGAATAATCCGGATCCATAGTAACTACGCGTACCATATCTCCATACTTTTCTCCAAACAGCGCCATAGCACCGGATTTCATAGCTTCTTCTTTTTGCATCTGCCGAATAACCACCGGCACATTTTCTCTTATTTTTTTATTTACCAGCTGCTCTATCTTTTCTATTTCTTCGCTTGTTAATTTGCTGAAATGCGAAAAGTCGAACCGCAAATAATCGGCATTTACCAGCGAACCTTTTTGTGCTACGTGCTTGCCTAATACCTGTCGCAGGGCAGCATGCAGCAAATGCGTAGCGCTGTGGTGCAATGCTGTACTTTTCCTTTTTTCCACATCTACTATGGCGGTTACTTCGCCGCTTAAGCTGGCAGGAACTTTTTCGGCAAAGTGTACTATTAAATCGTTTTCTTTTTTAGTATCAATGATTTTGATAGTAGCGTCTTTCAATTTCAATTCGCCGGTATCACCTACCTGTCCACCACTTTCTGCATAAAAAGGCGTGCGGTCTAATACAATCTGGTAGACTTCTTTTCCTTTTGCTTTTACTTTACGGTAGCGTAAGATATTGGCACCCGTTTGTAAAAAGTTGTAACCAACAAATTCGCTTTGCGTGATAGCATCGTTTAGTATAATCCAGTCTCCGGCGTCAATAATGGACGCAGAACGGGAGCGATTTTTTTGTTGCTGCATTTCTGCGTTAAAACCTGATTCATCAACAATAGCATTTATTTCTTTTGCCATTAGTTTAGTCAGATCAATTGGGAACCCATACGTGTCATATAATTCAAAAGCAACATCCCCAGAGATTTTAATATCTTTTATATCCTTGAGTTTATTTTCTACAAATTGAATTTTTTTTGCGTGTAGTGCATTTGCTTGCAATGGTTCTAATTCTAAATCATATTGATCTCCAAAAATTTTATCGGCTTCAGCCATTATGCTTGAAGAAGGCAGCATATCAATTCTTTTTAATCCTTTTTCCAATGTTTTTAAGAAAGCTTCCTCTTCTTCTTTTATCACTCTTGCTACAAATTCCTGCTGTAGTTTTAATTCAGGAAATACCTGCTCAAACTGGCTTGCCAGTTCCGGCACCAATTGATATAATAATGGCTGCTGGTAATTCAGATACGAATAATAATATCGTACTGCCCGCCGAAGAATACGTCGTATTACGTAACCCGCACCGGTATTGGATGGCAATTGTCCATCCGCGATGGTAAAAGAAATGGCACGGATATGATCGGTATTGACGCGGATGGCAATATCACT